>JAZNGR010000197.1:0-2646 GCA_045576575.1 Eubacteriales bacterium | reverse complement strand
ACAAGCAGGGAATTTGTGTGCCAAATTCCGTTTCCTTATAGAAAACTGTCCTTAGGAAACCCATTCCTTCGACTCCGTATTTTTTTAATCTAAGAACAATTCAATGACCGGCACCGTTACATCGGGGCGGATCTGCGGAATGCGAAGCATCAGCGAATCGGCGGCAGCCTCCTGATCCCCCTCCTGGGGAATATCAAAGGAGGGCTTGAAGGGGCGGGCGATGATCTCGCTTCCGTCGTGGAGAAATTGGGCGTATTTCAGCTTATCGGCAAGGCCGGGTACCACCAAGGTGCGTAAGGGGTATTCCAGCAGGTGGAGGTAGAGCCGCTTGCCATCGGCGCTTTGGGTATAGAGGCAACCCTCCGGAGCCTTAAAGGCGGGATCTGCCATGGTGCAGCCATAGATGGCGCGGCTGTTGAATTTCATCCATTTTTCATAGACACCCAGCGCCTCCTCGGCGCGGTGATCAAAGTATCCGCGGGCGGTGGGGCCCACATTCATAATGAGATTGCCCCCCAAAGAGACCGATTTGATCAGCAGGCGGATCAATACCTCGGGGGTCTTCCAGCTGCATTCATCCCGATAATAGCCCCAGGAGCCGCTGAAGGTCTGGCAGGTCTCCCAAAGAACCCGCTCGCCGGTCTCGTTGTGCAAAGGCCAGCGATCGGCCTGGGTCTGCTCGGGGGTGATCAGATCCTGCTCAATGCCGGTGCGGTCGTTGATGATCAGATGGGGCTGAAGAGAGCGGCAAAGCGCCAGCAACTGCTCCGATTCCCAATCCGCGGGACCTTTGCCGTAAAGGGTATAGTCTCCCACCTGGCGGGGCTGGGCCTGCCCGTAAGAAAAATCGAACCATAAAATATCAATTTTTCCGTATTCGGTCAGCAGCTCGGTAACCTGATCCCGCATATATTGCGCGTATTTCTTCATATCCCGCTGATGGTTGGCGGCCAAAAGCTCCAACCGCTCTTCATCGGGATGATTCATATCAATGGGGAAATCGGGATGATGCCAATCCAGGAGGGAATAGTAAAACCCGATGCGGATCCCTTCGGCGCGAAAAGCGTCTACCGCTTCCCGCAAGAGATCCCGCCCAAAGGGGGTATTGGTTACTTTATAATCGGTGTATTTGGTGTCCCAAAGGCAGAAGCCCTCATGGTGCTTGGTGGTGATGACCACATATTTCATTCCCGCCCGCTTGGCGTTTTTGGCCCAAGCGGCAGGGTCGAAAAGATCGGGATCAAAACGCTCAAAATACCGCTGATAATCCTCATCGGCCATCTTTTCATAGCGCTTCATCCATTCATGGCGCGCCGCCATGGCATAAAGACCGAAATGAATAAACATTCCAAAGCGGTCATGAACAAACCAATCGGTTTCTCCGGGGGTCTTGCGGATCGGGGGCAGTGACATCTTGCATTCTCCTTTTCTTTGTGGTAATATGGATTTATAATCCCATTATAAACAAAAAATGATGATATAAAATGCTTTTTTAAGAAAGAAATATGGAGAATTCGGAATGGATGTTCAAAAGATCGAGCTGGGAGAGTCTTGCCGCCTGCATATCTGGGGCGGAGGCTTTGCCCAATTAGACCGCCAATGGAAGCTTCCCTCTTTTCAGGATCCCTTTACCCGCCTTTATTATATGAAGGAGGGAGAGGCTTGGGTGGAGAGCGGAAAGCAGCGCCTTCGTATGGTGGGCGGAAATCTGTATATTATTCCGACGGATCTGCCCTTTTCGGCGGGCTGTGAGACGGCGGCGGAAAAAATCTTTTTTCATATTAATCTGCTGCTGCCCGATGGGAGAGATCCCGTCTCGGAGTGGAAGGAGATCCTCTGCCTGCCTTATAAGAAAGAGCGATACGAACGGCTGGCGGAAACCTGCAAAAAAGAAGGGGTCTTCGCCGAACTGACCTTGCGGCAGATGTTGCTGGAGGATCTGATCGAGGCGATGAAAAACCATCCCCTGACCGAGGAACGCAGCCGGTATTCTCCTGCGGTGCGAAAGGCGGTTCATTATATGCTGGAGCATCTTTCTCTCGGGCTGACGGTGGAGGAATTGGCGGAGCAGATCCCCTGCTCCTCCCGTATGCTGGCCAAACGCTTTCGTAAGGAAACGGGGAAAAGTGTCGGGCAATATCTGGATGATCTGATCTGGGCGGAAGCAAAGCGCCGCTTGTTGTTGAGCGATGCCACTATCGGAACCATCAGCGAGGGGCTGGGTTTTTGCGATCAGTTTTATTTTTCCCGCCGTTTTCGGCAGTTGTTTGGGGCAACCCCCTCCCGTTATCGGATGCAGGGTAAATTGGAGGAATCGGTTGCCGCTTCCCATCGCTGAAGTTCATAGAGAATATTCTCCGGTCGATGGGCGTCGATGGGAGAATATTTTTCTTTTTCTCCGATCTTTAGGAGAGTCCCGATATGGGTATAACCCAAGGCAAAGGGCGGCAGATGGGTCACAATATCGTCGATATTGCGGATCACCGTAAATCGCTCCCACCGCTCCTTTACCTTGGGCGGCAAGATTCCCCAGACCACCCGCGGGCAACCGAAGCCATAGCCCTCGATGTGGGCTCTTAAATCGGGGCGGTGGAACCAGATGTATTCATGGCAGAGCACCGCCAGCGCCGCCCCGTGGGAATAGCC
>JAZNGR010000196.1:0-4976 GCA_045576575.1 Eubacteriales bacterium | reverse complement strand
AGAAATTTGCGGATATTGCCCGAAAAGGTCTGCGTTATGTAAACCGCCAAAAGGGCTCCGGTACCCGTATCCTCACCGATTATCTGTGCCAGCAGGATCAGCTGGATGTGGATGCTATCTATGGTTACGACCGGGAAGAGCTGACCCACAACTCTGTGGCAGTGCAGATTGCTTCCGGCAGCGCGGACGCAGGTATGGGCATCTACTCTGCCGCAAAGCTCTACGATCTGGACTTTATTCCCATTTGCATTGAAGAATATGATCTGTTGATTCCCGATCATGCATGGGATACCCCACAGGTGCAGCAGCTGATCGCAACCTTGAAGAGCGATGCATTCAAGGAAAAGATTTTGGCACTGGGCGGTTACACCGTAGAAAATCCCGGTGAGATCATCCCCATTGCATAATATGAAACGATTTGATGCAGTGGTGATCGGTGGCGGTATTTTGGGCTGCATGCTGGCTAGAAATTTGCGCCGCTGGAATATTTCCACACTCCTTTTGGAGAAAGAAGCAGATGTGTGCATGGGCATCACCCGGGCAAATTCTGCGATTTGTTATGCCGGCTATGATAACAAACCCGGCAGCTTGAAAGCAGAAATGACAGTCCGCGGCAACGCACAAATGGAAGAGCTTTGCAGGGAACTGGAAGTGACCTTTTCCCGCTGCGGCTCGCTGCTGGTGAGTTATGATGAGGCTTCTATGCCTAAACTTCTGAGAAAACTGGATAACGCGAAAGAAAACGGTGTGCACGGTGTAAAATTGCTGAGGGGCGAAGAGGCGGAGGCTATGGAGCCAATGCTTGCCAAAGGTGTGGTGGCTGCTTTATATGCCCCGACTACCGGCACGGTGAACCCCTGGCAGCTGGGTATCGCGGCTTTTGAAAATGCCTTGCAAAACGGCGCAGAAGTAAAGCTGAACGCGGAAGTGACAGAAATTCAGAAGTCCGGATCCGGTTTTTCGGTAACTGCCGGTGAGGAAACATTCCATTGCAAAATGGTGTTCAATTGCGCCGGCCTTAGCGCTGATAAGGTGCAGGAACTCTTCTTTGCACCATCGGTGCGGCTGGAATTAGACAGCGCCGAGTATTTGGTTTTTGACTGCCTGATGGAAAAACCGTCCCGCATTATTTTCTGCCAGGCACAAAGCTGCGGCAAAGGCATTACTGCCATCCCCTGCACAGAAGGCAATCTTTTGATCAGCGGTGTCCGCAAGCGCTTGGAGAAACCCTTTGCGACAACTCCGGCAGGTCTTGAGGAAGTGAGAGCTGCCACAAAAGAATTATTACCGGAAGTGAAAATGGAGAAGGTTATTCGCTCCTTTGGTGCGGTGCGTCCCAATCCCCGTGTGGAGAATGGAGAGAGTATCCCCGACTTTTGCATTGAAAATCCCGCTCCCGGATTTTATAGTCTCGTTGGCATCAAGACCCCGGGTTTGACTTGCGCAAACGAGCTGGGGATGTATCTAGCGCAGAAGGCAGCTGCATATTTGCAGGCGGAAGAAAATCTGTCCTTTACTCCTGCGCGCAAAGCCATTATGCAAACAGATGACGAGATCGTTTGCCAGTGTGAAGAAATTACCAAGGGGCAGATTTTGGAAGCCATCCGTCGGGGTGCGACCACGGCAGAGGGCATAAAGCGCCGTGTAGGCAGCGGTATGGGTCGCTGTCAGGGCAGTCGCTGTACGCAGAAAATCGAGAAACTGCTGGAGGAATACGGTCATGGAACACTATGATATCCTCATCATTGGCGGCGGTGCGGCGGGAATTGCAGCGGCAAAGGCATGCGGCGGTGCAAAGGTGCTGCTGGTAGATAGAAAAGCTGCTTTAGGCGGTGTGCTTTTGCAGTGCACCCACCATGGCTTCGGTAAAAACCAAAGCGGCCCGGAATACACGGAAGAATTACTGGAAGGTTTTCCACAGACCCTCACACTTTCGCTGAATACAACCGTCGTATCTGTTTCTGCAGATAAAAAAGCCCTGCTTCGGGGCAGGGAATTTGGCAAAAGAGAAATTTCTTTTTCACAACTCATTTTGGCAACCGGCTGCAGAGAAATTCCCATCGGTGCGTTGCCTGTTGCCGGTACGCGACCTAAAGGCATTTACACCGCAGGTCAAATGCAGGAAATGATAAATCTTCACGGGCTTATCCCGGAAGGCCCTGCAGTGATTTTGGGCAGTGGTGATTTGGGCCTTATTATGGCAAATCATCTTGCCCAAGCTGGAATCGTGGTGACATTGGTAGAGAAGAAAGATTCTTGCGGCGGTATGGCAAGAAACCGGCGATGCTTGCAGAAATATCCCATAGAGCTGATCTGCGGGGAAACGGTCACAGAAGTCTGTGGGTGTCCTCATTTGGAGCAGGTAGTGCTTTCCGGTGGCAGGGAAATTCCCTGCAAAACACTGCTGATCGCAGTGGGTTTGCAGCCGGAGCAGGAACTGATTTGGGGGCTAGGAAATCAAAACTGGATCCATATTTGCGGAAACTGCAACCGCGTCCATCCTATGGTGGAAGCGGTGATACAGGAAGGAAAAGAAGCGGGCCTTGCTGCCTGCGAAAAATTATGAGGTAGCTTATGATCGATAGGCTGGGCAGAGATATCACATATCTACGGATTTCTGTAACGGATAAATGCAACCTGCGCTGCCGGTATTGTATGCCGGAAGAAGGGGTCTGCAAGAAAAACCACGAAGATATGCTGACGGAAGACGAGATCATTCAGGCGGTGGAAGCGGCAGCAGCTTTGGGTATTCGCAAGATCCGCATCACCGGCGGTGAACCGCTCGTTAAAAAGAATATTGTGTCCATCTGCCGCCGTACTGCTGCGGTGGAGGGAATCAACGAGGTATGTTTGACCACCAATGGCATCCTCCTGCCCCAGTTGGCGAAAGATCTGAAAGCGGCTGGTGTGAAGCGGATCAATTTGAGCTTGGATACCTTGGATCCGGAGAAATATACCCATATCACCCGTATTGGCAAATTGGAAAACTTTTACAGCGGGTTAGAGGCAGCATTTGAAGCGGGCTTTGAGAAGATCAAAGTCAATGCGGTGCTGATCGGCGGCTTTAATGAGGATGAGATCATTCCTTTGGCAAACCTCACCAAAGAATATCCTTTGGATATGCGCTTCATTGAACTGATGCCGATTCTAAACAGCGATGAATTTGGAGAAACTGCCTATGTGCCCTATTCCCGGGTGCTGGAGAAGCTGCCGGAGGCAGTTCCGGTGGAGCCCGATGGGGGCGTGGCAAAGCTCTTTCGATTGCCCAATGCCAAAGGAAACATTGGCCTGATCAGCCCCATCAATGCCCATTTCTGCGGTGAATGCAACCGCCTGCGTCTGACTCAGGACGGAAAACTGAAGCCATGTCTGCACGCAGCAGATGAATATTCCATCAAAGGCCTGGATTTCGATGGCATGAAAGCTGTCATGGAGCAGGCAATTTGGAATAAGCCTGCCTGGCACGGAGATTTGGATGCCATCAACCGTTCCAAAGCAGGAAGAAACATGAACGAAATCGGAGGATAAGAGAATGTCCGACTTTACCCATTTTAATGAACAGGGCCGCGCCAAAATGGTAGATGTGGGAGAAAAGCCCATTTCCCAGCGGGTGGCGGTGGCGGCGGGCCGTGTGCTTGTCAATGAAAACACCTTTGGTTTGATCCAAAGCGGCGGTATGAAAAAAGGCGATGTGCTGACTGTTGCCCAAATCGCTGGTGTGATGGGAGCTAAGCGCACACCGGATATTATCCCCATGTGTCATCCAATCTTGATGGATGGTATCAATTTGGAGATTTCTCTGGACGAGAGCCGCAAGAGCGTGGAAATCAAGGCGACCGTTTCCTGCGATGGTCGCACCGGTGTGGAGATGGAAGCGCTGACTGCGGTTTCTACTGCGGCGCTGACGGTCTATGATATGTGCAAGGCAGTGCAGAAAGATATGGTCATCACGGATATCCGCTTGCTCAGCAAAACCGGCGGTGTCCACGGCGATTATTTTCGGGAGGAATGAATATGGCATATACTGCAGCAGTAATCACCATCAGCGATAAAGGCTATTGGGGTGAAAGGGAAGATACCAGCGGTCCTAACTTGGTAAACATTCTGAAAGAGAAAGGCTTTGATGTGATTTATACTTCCATTCTTCCGGATGAGCGGGAGATGATCAAAGCCGAACTGGTGAAGTGTGCCGATGAGATGGGTGTTGCCTTGGTGCTGACTACCGGCGGCACCGGATTCTCCCCCAGAGATATTACCCCTGAGGCGGCTATGGAAGTCATTGAGCGTCCCACCCCCGGCATTCCTGAGGCTATGCGGGCAGAATCCATGCGGATCACCCCAAAAGGATGTCTCAGCCGCAGTGTGGCGGGTATCCGCAAGCGCACGCTGATCATCACCCTTCCCGCCAGTAAAAAAGCCTCTGCCGAGAATATTTTGGCAGTGATTGATCCGGTGGCCCACGGTCTGGATATGCTCTACTCCGAAGGCAGCGCCGACTGTGCAAAATAAAAAAAGGCAGCAACGATGGTTGCTGCCTTTTTGGCTGTATGTAGTATCGATACCGAGCGGCGAAGGGAAGTAACGAATAAGAAGACCCGATCACGCATTGGCCGCCGGCCCTGCCGGCTTATACATCAAATCGATTATAGCTTTCGTAGCAATCCAAACAGAGTTTCTTGCCGCCGGCAATACGGATCCAGTTGGCGCCGGCCTTTTCACCGCAGCCTTCGCAGTTGTAGCTGACAAAGATCCTGGCGGGTGTTGGGAGCGGAATGCGGGTGGGCATCACATCAAAAAGCTGCTCGCAGCTGCGGTCAAAATAATAGCCCTGAGATTCTTCCGGTGTCATATTCAGCGGTTTAGGCTTCAGAACAAGACGAACGGATTCGCCGCTTGCCCGATTATAAAAGGAGAAAGCTTGCTTGCCGGTCATATGAAACAGAAGGTTTCCCTTACCGATGCTGCAGCCCAGCATC
>JAZNGR010000195.1:0-5802 GCA_045576575.1 Eubacteriales bacterium | reverse complement strand
GTTTGGAGGTAGCAAAGGGCATAAAATAAAAAGGGAAATATCGAAGATTCGATATTTCCCTTCCTTTTTATGGTTTCTAAGGCAGAGTCTTATTGAAAAAGTTTTTATATTTTTCTTGCCCTTTGCGGTTCAGACTATTTTTACAGCCCCTTTTTTAATACTCGATCTCGCAGGAAAGATCGTCGACCATCAAGCGATATTGGGTATGCAGAGGAACGCGGCGATAGGAATGATCCACATAGGTAAGATCCTCTTGGGTAAGGGTAAAGGAAACGGTCTTCTTCTCCCCTTTTTTCAGGGAGACCTTTCGGAAGGCCTTCAGTTCCTTTACCAGGGGAGTAATGGGGGCATAAAGGGCGCGGGCAAACAGCAACACGCTTTCCTCAATATCATAGGCGCCGCTGTTTTCCACCGTTACCGAGACCGCAAGGGTCTCCCCCTTCTTTTCTGCCTTCAGATCGGAATAGACTACCTTGGTATAGGAAAGGCCATAGCCGAAGGGGTACCAGGGAGCGGGGCTATCGGTTACATAATTTCTGCCCGGCTCCTCGGGGGAGCCGATCTTTTTATAGATGCCCCGGGCAGAAGGCTTATGGTTATAATAGCAAGGGATATGCCCTGCGGAGCGGGGGAAGGAAACCGAAAGCTTGGCCGCAGGGGAATAATCGCCGAAGATCAGATCGGCGAAAGCATTGCCGCTTTGCTCGCCGCCGCCCCAGCTGAAGAGAAAGGCATCCGCCTGCTCCGCCTCTTTTTGGATGGCATGGGGTCTGCCTGCATACAGAACCAAAACGGTGGGCTTACCCACTGCCATTACGGCATCAAAGAGTTTTTGTTGCCAAGGATAAAGGCGCAGGTCATGGGTATCATAGCCTTCCCCGCAGGTAAACTCTTTTTGATGCTCCTCCAATTCGCCCAAAACACCGCCGCCGGTATTGGCGCAATCCCCCAATACCAAAAAGACGGTATCAGCTTTTTTCGCCGTTTCCACTGCCTCCCGAAGCATCTGCTCATTGCCGGTGACCGGGTTACAACCACGGGCATACAACACACGTTCTTTACCTAAGCGATTCACCATGCCGTCATAGAAACTAACGCAGGAGGGGGTATTGACGGTATAATCCCCCAAAAAGCTGTCTTTTCCGTTATTTCCGATAACCGCAACGGTTCCCGCCTGCTCCTCGGAAAGAGGCAGGATGCCCTTGTTTTCCAGCAACAGGATGGAGGCACGATCCATCTTACGCGCAAGCTCCACCGCCCGCGCACTATGGATAGCGGGGATCTTTTCGATCTTGGCATAGGGATCCTCAAACAGCCCCAATTGGAATTTCATTCGCAGAATGCGATAGACCGCTTCATCCATTTTTTGCTCTTCCACCTCGCCCTTACGAACGGCTTCCAGCATTTCTTCGCCAAAACCAAAAGGATCAGGGGCTTCCAGATCCAAACCTGCATCCAGCGCCATTTTGCCTGCGGAAAGGGCATCGGGCGCCACCAGATGGGTCTTCCAGAGCATTCTTACGGCGCCGTAGTCGGTCACCGCAACGCCATCAAAGCCCAGTTCCTCCCGCAGAAGATCCCGCAGGATCCGTTTGGATGCATGGATAGGCTCGCCGTCCAATTCATTATAAGCAGGCATCACCGACATGGCACCCGCCTCGATACACTTACGAAAAGGTTCCAGCATGATCTCTCGCATCTCCCGCTCTCCCAAATGGTTGGGGGCGATATTGATGCCGCCCTCGGGAACACCGTAGCAGATAAAATGCTTCAAGGTAGACGCCACATTTTTGGACTGGAGCCCCAAAACATATTCTCTGCCCATCTCCCCGATGAGATAGGGGTCTTCTCCGTAACATTCCTGCATTCTGCCCCAGCGGGGATCCCGCGGAACATCCAGATCGGGAGCATAGATCTGGCGGATGCCTACCGTTTGAGCCTCTTCACCAATGATCTTCGCCATTTCCCGCACCGACTCTTTATCAAAAGAGCCACCTACGCCGGCATTTTGAGGAAAGACGGTGGCATGCTGATTTTGCAAGCCCCGCTGACCTTCAAAAGCCACTAAAAGGGGAATGCCCAGGCGGGTATGGTTTACATAATAATCTTGCAATGCATTCAGGTGATCTTCCCCATAGAGGTAATCGGTAAAGATACTGCCCCGCGCCTCCAAAGCGCCTTCCTTTTGCAATTTTTCATAAGTAGGCTCCACATGCATATAATTATTCATCTGAAGCAGTTTTTCTTCCAAGGTCATCCGAGAGAGCAGGTCTTTCGCCCGCACCTCGGGAGATTGGCTCGGATCTTTATACAGCATTATTGTTCCTCCGGATAGTACTGAATCGTCGCAGTCATGGCAGAATCTTCCTCGCTATAGAAGACCATGCAATCACTCATCATCTGGATATAATCATATTCGGTATCCACCGTTCCCCAGGTATAAGTCTTCCCATCTGCAACATTCACCGCATAGATGGTTCCGTCTTGCTCAGTAACCGCATGACCGCGGGTATAAGCATAGTTATCAAAAGTGCCGCTCATCAGATCAACAGCACGGTTTTTGGATGCTTTATACTGGCAGATAGTGGCTTCTTCTGTTTCGTTGTTGACCTTCAAATACAGGCAATCGGCGCCGCTGACTCCGCAAACATCCCGATAGATCATTCCCTCTTCAATAGCAACGATCCGATCCGCCTTTTCTCCCCAGGGCAATACGCCTAAGAGGTTTTCCTCATCAGAGCAGTAATACATCCCATAGTCGGTCAGCCAAAAAGCATTCACCATATGATTGGTCTCCAGTTTTCCGAAGGTGCCGGAGACGATATCATAGGTATTGAGATAGTTGCCATGCTCCTCGCCGAGATAATAGACCACTCCATCCCGCACCTGATAGTTCATGCAATAATCCATCAGGATCTTATGTTCCTTGGTAGCAAGATTATAGGAGTAAAGGCAATCATTATTGACATTCTTATAAAAAACGGTATTATTCAAAAGACCGATCTGATAAACATCGGCGCTGACGATGGGATAACTCTTTTGGCTGGGTTTATGATAGAGAAACAGCGTTGCCGCATCCTCCTTACTTCCCCGCATTGCTATATACTCCCCCTGCTCAGCGGCAAGAGTATTGCCATAAGCCAGCGCATTAGCCTCGGTATCGGCAATGGTGGGATAGCGCATCTCACAACCGCAAAGACTCAACATAAGCGCAGTGATCATCATCAAGGAAAGGATCTTTTTCATATTTACTCTTCTTTCTTTTAAGATACCAATATTTTAACATAGATTTTTAAAAAATAAAAGGCTTTTATTGACGAAAAAAGCGGGATGGTATATAATTATTGCATCTAACCTTGAAAGGGATGTTTGAACTTTGAATATGCAGGCAGCAGATAAAATTGCCATGGAGCGGATCGCTCCCGCCATTACCGAAGCGGAGGAGATCGCTCTTTTTACCACCGAACGGGTGATGGAGGCCTTCCGCGAGGAGCGGGTAAGCGAGGCTCATTTTGCAGGCTCCACCGGCTATGGATACGGGGATCGGGGCAGAGATACCTTAGATAAAGTCTTTGCCCGCGCCTTGGAAGCAGAGGACGCATTGGTGCGCCCCCATTTCATCTCCGGTACCCATACCCTCACCGTTGCCCTCTTCGGCGTTTTACGGCCCGGCGATATTATGTTGGCGGTAACCGGAAAACCTTATGATACCTTAGATGATGTAATCGGTCTCGGCGAAACGCAAGGAGACGGTTCTTTAAAAGACTACGGCATTGAATATCGTCAGTTGGACCTCAAAAACGGGGATATCGACTATCCCGCGCTGGAAGAGGCGCTGACCGAAAAAGCCATCAAGATGGTCTTTATTCAAAAATCCAAGGGCTATCAGGAGCGCCCCACCCTCTCCGCCAAGGAGATCGGGCGGGTGGCGACCTTTGTCCATGAGATCCGCCCGGAAGTCATTGTGATGGTCGATAATTGCTACGGCGAATTCTGCGAGCGCCATGAGCCCACCTATTACGGTGCTGACCTGATGGCAGGTTCTCTCATCAAAAACCCCGGCGGCGGCATTGCCCCCACCCGCGGATACATCGCAGGCAGGGCCGGTCTCATTGAGGTTTGTGCCTATCGGCTTACCTCCCCCGGCATTGGGCGGGAAAGCGGCTGTACCCTCAGCATTTTAAGAGAATTCTATCAAGGCTTATTCCTGGCACCGCATACGGTTTTGCAGGCGAAAAAGACCGCTATGTATGCGGCAGCAATGTGCGAACAGATCGGTTGCCCCACCTCTCCTGCCCCCGATGCGCCCCGCTATGATATTATTCAGACCCTAACCCTGGGCTCTCCCGAGCGGATGCTTTCCTTCTGCAAGGGCATTCAGGCGGGCTCACCGGTGGATAGTTTTGTGACCCCCGAGGCCTGGGATATGCCCGGCTATGATTCGCCGGTGGTGATGGCGGCAGGTGCCTTTGTGATGGGTTCTTCCATTGAACTCTCTGCCGACGGTCCCATCAAGCCCCCCTATATTGCCTTTTTGCAGGGCGGTCTGACCTTTGAAAGCGGGCGATTGGGTATTCAGCGCGCCATCGCCGAAATGACGGAAGAATAAAAAAACGCGGTGCTTTTGAGTCGTACTCTTAAGGACAGTAAAAAAGCTGTGTAGAAAATTTCTACACAGCTTTTAATTTTGTCTCATACCGTAACAAGCAGGACATTTTGGCGTCCAAATGTCACTTGTTAGGAGAACCTAAAAACGTTATAATAATTTTTATATTTCAACCTGTTGCAACTATCACTCTTCTTTGTTAATCTCTGCGAGATAACCAGCTGTAATAACACCAGATGGCAGAGCAATTATTGCAATGCCAAAAGCAGAAGAGACCATTGTAACAATTCTACCGATTGTTGTCACTGGATAAATATCGCCATAGCCAACAGTTGTTAGCGAGATAGTCGCCCAGTAAATAGCATCAAAAAAAGTCTCAAATGATTCGGGCTCAACATTATATATTACAAGTGCAGAAACTAAAATATAGGCAACTGCCATTGTTGCAACTGCAGATAAAACTTTTCTCTGTTTTTTAAACACACTTACTATGATGTCAAAACTTTTTGAATATCTCAAAAATTTGAAAGCACGCAATACCTTTAACGTTCTTAACAATCTAAATAGTTTCAACAATTTAAAGCCACTGTTCAAGACGGTAATAGATGGTAATATTGAAACTAAATCAATAATCGCCATTGGTGTAATCGGGTAGATAAAAAAAGAAACCGCTGATTTTTTAAGTTTATAATCTGCAGTTATCAACCGCAAAATATAATCTAAAATAAAAATGCTTACAGTTATGTAATCTATCCACCGAAAAACGGTGTTTGTTTCTTTATAAGCAAGTGGAACAACACTTATAACGATAGTTGTCATCATTATAAAATCGTAAATATTACTTGACTTACCGCCATTGTCTACCGGCTCAATTACTGAAAACAATTTTTTTCTCATAATTTACACCTTTTTTGATTTTATAGTTTTAAGTGATGAAATTAACATTCTGCGGATGGCACCACAATCATTTTGAATATCTTTATAAGTTTCTTCAGTCATACAACCTGTCTCAAAAAGAAGTTCTAACCAATATTCCGTTTCATAACATTCTTTTTGAGCGATTTCGAGTTTTGAAATGAAATCCTTAGTTCCTTGAGCATATTGAGCTTCGTGCAAGTTTGCTCCGATAGAGGTTGCTGAGCGGAGCAATTGATTTATTAAAACGGATTCTTTATGATTTGCTTTCATATCACGGC
>JAZNGR010000194.1:0-5028 GCA_045576575.1 Eubacteriales bacterium | reverse complement strand
GCTTGGCCTCCGACTTGGCTCTTCCCCCTCCTCGTTCTCGTCTTCTTCTTCATCCCAAAGACGCCGAAGTGCAGACTTATTTGCTTCGGCAGGAGACGCACCATCTTTGCCATATTTAAGTTCGTCAAAAATTGCTTCATCCACAACGTCCGAGCTCTTCGGTTCATTTTGAAGGCTTTCATGATGATCAATGACTTTTTTAGAATCAGAGATCACCGTTTCAACGCTCTTAAACAGGTTGATCTGTGCGATCAGTTCTTCAATTTCTGATTTTTGATCCTTAGGTTCAAAACTCATTATACTTTATTAACGACCTTTCGAAATTTCTTGCATAATAACAGATGCAGCAACCGAAGCGTTCAAGCAAGAGATCTTGCCTTTCATCGGAATACGAACAAAAAAGTCGCATTTTTCCCGCAGTAACCGAGAGATCCCCGTTTCTTCACTTCCAACAATTAAGGCGACTCCGCCGCTATAATCCTGATCATAATAGACCTTTTCACCGGTCATATCGCAGCCATATACCCAAATGTTCTTTTCTTTAAGTTCTTCAACCGTTTGAGCAAGATTGGCAACTCTTGCTACCGGAACATAGTGAATTGCACCGCCGCTCGCCTTTGCAACAGATGGTGTAAGTCCCGCGGCTCTTCTTTTTGAAATGATAACGCCATGTACGCCAAAAGCATCAGCAGAGCGCAAAATAGCGCCTAAATTATGGGGATCTGCGATCTCATCGGCAATGATAATAAACGGCGCTTCTCCCCTTTCTTCTGCAACCTTCAAAATATCCTCAACCGATACATATTCTTTTTGACCGCAGATTGCCAAAACACCTTGATGATTCACATTGGGAAGTTTACGATGTAATGCACTCATTTCGGTATGAATGATCGGTACGCCATTGCTCTTGCAAAGAGCGACAATCTTCTTATAATTGGCGTTTTGGGGATCCCCGGCTAGATAAACTCGTTCTACAGGCAAACCGGATTGCAATACTTCAGTTACATTATTTTTACCAAAAACATGATCTGTTTGGTTCTTCTCTTCAAAAGACATAAAACACCTCAAAATCAATAAAATAGATCTAAAATAAACGCAGCAAGCGGAGCAAACAGCGCAATCAACAGCATCGACATCCAATTTCCCGCCATAAAGAACCAGGGAATGAGCACCGCAAAAACCAATACAATAAGCAAAACAATGGTCTGCTTAGAACTCTTTAAGAACGAGCGATTGGCAACCCAAAGATAAACAGCCAAAAAAACCGCCGAGATTTGCATAGTCAGCAAGGTCATCTCCATTTTCAGCATAGCAGCAAAAAAGCCGGATAAGCCGCAAAACAGCCCTAATATAAGGCTTCTCTTAAACTGATTGCAATTCCGCGCACTGCCAATCAAAAAATAGCCGGGCGCCAACAATAAAAACCGCATTAATAATACCGGGATAATAAAAGTCTCAATCGGAAGTGCACTAAGGAACATAATAAATGCGGAGAAAAGCATAAACAGCCCAAATACTGCCGAGAAGCAGAATGTTCGTTTCAGCCCGCAAAACATACACTTCACCTGATAGATTGCAGAAGTATAAGATTCCGGATTATTATAAATCAGATTCGCATTTTTCTTCTCTATTGGAAGTGCATCCGCCGAAACAGCTGCATCATTTATAAGCTCAACCGTTCGTGCATCGTCCATATCATAAAGGTTTGCCATGCAATCCCCAAAACTCTTCGTATACGGATTCACCAGGTGCACCAATGCACCGGCACGATGCAATTGAAAGGTCATCTCCACTGCCTTCTCATCAAGCGAAACAGCAAATACGATCAAGCCATAAACTCTAAAGCCATGAGTTGGAAATCCAATAGAATCGTCGCATCCTCTGCCGGCAACAAGATGTACAAAGTTACCGTGTTTTTCCAATTCATCAATATGGCGCTTTAGTTCATCTGAAATCTCACCCACATAATCCAATGCATGTTCCCAGTATCCGGAAACAACAGCAACAGATTGACTCCCGGTCATAAATATGCCACAAACGTTATCGTTCGAGTCGAAACTACGCCGACTTCCAATTAGCCGTTGATAAATTGCCTGCTCACCAATTTCGCTTTGAATAATACGATTGCGGACCGCAGATCCAAGAGAGTTTCCCTCATTACATAAGGCGAAGGTAATCAAACAATCCTCCTCGGATTTTTCAACAGGAAGAATATGAGATAAAGCAATATTGTCTTTTAATAAACTATCGAGGTTAAAACATACATCTTTTTCGTTTTGCATTTGATCAAATGCTTCGAAATTGCGAATCAAAACCCCTTGTTTATAAAGAGTATTTTCTGTTCGATAATAAGTCCACTGTGTCAATGCGGAAACCGGGTTCAAAAGAAACAATGATGTGACCGCTGCAAGTGTCAAAAATGCGTCAATATACCGTCCGGTTATAAATGCTGCAATCAAAAACAATACGACCGTTAAAACCACGCACAAAAACGAAATCCAATGTCCAAGATTATTCTGACGACGATAAAATATAGAACGGTGCTTTTTCTTCGTTCTTCCCCCCGTTTTTTCCACATAGCAATCGCCATTAACAGCGGTTACCATACATACGCCGGTACCGGAATGAATATAAGAACCCTTCCAAAGCATATTTTCTTGCTTTTCGGGAGGCAGGTTTTCTTGTTCAATCGGTGCTGAATATTTTGCCGCGGGGATCTGTGTATTAAACACCGTTTTCTCCATGGCAAATATACCATCGCCTTGAATCATTCGCGCATCAGCATATAAGATCGTCCCTTCGCTTAAGCAAACCAAGTCCCCGACTTTCAATTGATCCGCAGAAATCTGCATCTTATGAGCATTTCGAACAACAATAACAGTTTTTTCATCCTTCAAAATTCGTTCACGATGCTTTTTTTTAAACATTAAAAGAATCAGTTCTTCCAAAAAACAAAAAAGCATTGTAATAAACAAGGAAACAATTGCAAGAATTAAGACCGACCATTCCTGGTTTAGAATCGAAAAAACCAACGTAAGAAAGTAAAAAATTGACGGTATAATCGCCGCAAAGGACACTTTTGAACGAATCGAGCGAAAAACCGATGCAATCAACCTCAATGTCTTCTTATAAAAGCCGATCTTCTCATTTTCAACCTGAATGGTAAGTCCGTTTTCTTTATCACTATTCAGTTGTTTTGCCAAAAAGTCGGCATCCATCTGATAAAAACGCATATATACTCCTAAAAACTAATATTTATCCATTATTATATAACATTATATCCCATTCTGTCGAAAAAGTAAATAATAAAGAACGGAATCGGTATACTAATATTAAAAAAGAAAGGGATGAATAAAATGAAGCAAGGAAAAACCATGGTCTTTTCAATGATTGCCGGAGCTGCACTTGGCGCCACTGCCAGCATGATCGCAATGAAAACCAAGCCCAAGAAATGTATGACCAAAACTGCAGGCAATGCCATTAAAGCGGTTGGAAATTTTGTGGAGCATATGAGTTTTTAAAAAAAGAGACAACGCCGAAGCGTTGTCTCTTTTTTGTTGATATTAACCGACAATACCGGTACGAGCAATGGATTCTGTAAACTTCTTCTGGAAGATAATAAATACCGTAAGAAGAGGTGCAATATACAGAAGAATACCGGCACGCAATACAGGATACAGGGTCAATTGGTCTTCACCAACAAATACATCGGTCAAGTTTCCAAACATTGCATCCAATACGCTGGGCAGCGTATCTACGTTCGGCAGGAACAGAGGGACGGTGTAATAGTCGTTCCAATACCAAGTGATACAGAACAAGAAGACAGTAATAAATGCAGGAGCCGTATTGGGCACCAGAATGCGCAAGAAAGTCTTCATCGCGCCGCAACCGTCGATATAGGCGGCTTCTTCCAATTCCTTGGGGAATCCGCTAAAGAACTGACGATAAATAAACACAAACAAACCACTCTTCAAGCCCGAAGCAAACGCTGCAGGAAGAATGAAACTCCAGAGAGAGTCCGTTAGATCGAAATAAGGTTCCCCAATCCAACCGAAGGAATGAACAGCGGTTGCTAAATACAGGGGATCAAAATAACGGAAGCTGGTATACTGGGAGATCATGATGGTGGACGGCGGAATAATAATGGTAAGCAGCACCAAGAAGAACAAGATGCCCTTCCCTTTAAAATTAAACCGAGCAAAACCATAACCAGCCAAAGAACACATACACACCTGCAGGATTGTGGGCCAGAAGGAAATGTGAAATGTATTCGTGAAAGCGATTTTATAGTTCAAAGCCGTCCATGCTTTACCGAAGTTTTCCAACGTGAAATGCTTCGGCACATAAATGATGGTCGTATCATACATATCCTGACCAGGACGAAGTGCCTGAGAGATACTAAAGATCAGAGGATACAAAATGATATAAGACAAACCAATCAAAATCAGAGCGATAGCAAGATTACCAATAAACTTTGTGAGGACATATCCCCACATCCGCTTATCGGCGCTTTTGCTGTCTTTGCCAAATTGATGTTTAAAAGCATTGATAATACGCATATTTTGCAGCCTCCTTTCTTAGTTCGAATTCTTGGTAAGGATCTTGTAGATCAAGAAGACCAAACCCAAAATTGCAAAGATGACAATGAAGAATGTCCAAGATGCAGCGGCCGCGCCACCGAAATCAAAGATACCGGTCATCATATTGTTGATCTGCTTCAACACGGCATTATCCGTATCGTTATAGGTATTAACGATGGTATAAACAATGTTAACCAGAATAACAGGAGCAACATTGGGGAATGTGATCAACCAGAAGGTTTCCCAGGCGGTAGCACCTTCCACATCACTTGCTTCATACAGCGAGGGAGAAATCCCCTGCAGAGCGGCAAGGAACAGAAGGATCTGGATACCGGAATCCCACACCACATCAAAGATACGGTCAGCAACCATCGTCATATAAGTGGTAATGGTCTCATTCATACCCAGCTCAACCAAGAAGGAAGAGGCATCCGCTACTTGGAAAAGA
>JAZNGR010000193.1:0-2051 GCA_045576575.1 Eubacteriales bacterium | reverse complement strand
ACCGCCGATGGCAGTATGGGCGTTCGGGGCTTTGTGACCGATGCCATGAAGGAATTGGATTATGATTATTTCTTCACCTGCGGTCCTGAGCCTATGTTCCGCGCCATCGAAAAAATTGCAAAAACCTCCGGTCAGTATAGCTTTGAAGAGCGGATGGGATGCGGCTTCGGTGCTTGTATGGGTTGCTCCTGCAAGACCAAATACGGCAATAAGCGGATCTGTAAAGACGGTCCTGTGATGGAAAGGGAGGAGATCATATGGTAAACACAAAAGTGACCCTTTGCGGCACCGAGCTGAAAAACCCCATCATCCCTGCCAGCGGTACTTATGGTTTCGGCTATGAATTCGCCGATATTTACGATATCAATGTTTTAGGCTCCCTCTCCTTTAAGGGAACCACTCTGGAGCCTCGCTTCGGCAACCCCACCCCCCGCATTGCGGAATGCGCCGAAGGGATGCTCAATGCGGTGGGGCTTCAGAACCCCGGCGTGGATAAGGTTCTCGCTGAGGAGCTGCCCAAGCTGAAGGCCTGCTTCAGCGGCCCCATTATGGCCAATGTCAGCGGCTTTTCCCTGGAGCAGTATCGGGAAACGGTGCGCAGGCTGGATGCCGAGGATCAGATCGCTTGGTTTGAGATCAATGTATCCTGCCCCAATGTCCATGGAGGCGGTATGAGCTTCGGCACCGACCCTTCTGCCGCCGCGGCGGTGACTGCCGAGGTGCGTAAGGTGACCCATAAGCCGATCATTATGAAGCTGACCCCCAATGTGACCGATATCGTCAGCATCGCCAAGGCCTGCGAGGAAGCGGGTGCCGATGGGATCAGCATGATCAATACCATGCTGGGCATGGTGATTGATCTGAAAAAGAAAAAGCCGGTGCTGGCCAATAAAATGGGCGGCTTTTCCGGCCCCGCCATCAAGCCGGTGGCGGTAAGAATGATCTATCAGGTCTACGAGGCAGTCAATATTCCCATTGTTGGAATGGGCGGCGTTTCCACTGCCGAGGATGTCATCGAGCTGATGCTGGCGGGCGCTGCTGCGGTGCAGGTGGGCGCGGCCAATCTGCGGGATCCCTTTGCCTGCAAAAAGATCATCGAGGATCTGCCCCGGGCGATGGGAAAATACGGAATCAATAATCTGCAAGATATTATAGGAGGAGCACACTGATGGGAAGAGATGTGATCATCGCTTGCGATTTCGCAAGCAAGGAAGATACGTTGAAGTTTTTGGATCTTTTTAAGAACGAAGAGCGTAAGCCCTTTTTGAAGATCGGTATGGAATTGTTTTACGCCGAAGGTCCCGCTATCGTTCGGGAACTGAAAGAGCGCGGTCATAAGATCTTTTTGGATCTGAAGCTGCATGATATCCCCAATACCGTGAAGAAGGCTATGGCGGTTCTTTCCCGCCTGGATGTGGATATGACCAACCTTCATGCCGCCGGTACCATCTCTATGATGGAAGGGGCGCTGGAAGGCCTCACCCGCCCCGATGGTACCCGCCCCTTGCTGATCGCCGTTACCCAGTTGACCTCCACCGATCAGGAGCGGATGGAGCGGGATCTTCTGATCAAAGAGCCCATCGATCAGGTAGTAATGCATTATGCCTCCAACGCCGCAAAAGCAGGGCTGGACGGTGTTGTTTGCTCTCCGTTGGAAGCAGGCAAGGTGCATGATACCTGCGGCAAGAAGTTTCTGACCGTTACCCCCGGCGTTCGCTTTGCCGATGGGGATATCGGCGATCAGAAGCGGGTCATGACCCCTGCCGAAGCCAAGAAGATCGGCAGCGACTATATTGTGGTGGGGCGCCCCATTACCGCCGCCGAGGACCCCGTTGCAGCTTATCGCAGATGTGTTGCTGAATTTTGTGATTAAGGAGAAAAACGATGGAAGGTTATAAGAGAGAATTTATTGAATTTTTAGAGAGCGCCGGTGTATTGAAGTTCGGCGATTTCACCGCCAAGAGCGGCAGAAAGATCCCCTATTTCATTAATGCCGGCCAGATCAAGACCGGCGAAGAGATCGCCAAATTAGGCGAATTCTATGCCAAGGC
>JAZNGR010000192.1:0-6109 GCA_045576575.1 Eubacteriales bacterium | reverse complement strand
TGGCTTTTGCCGCCTTTTTTGCGGCTTCTCCGCGGCAAACGGTCACATGATAGGGCTGGCCGTTACAGGCGGAGGGTGCCAGCCGCACCGCCTCCAGAATGGCATCGATCTTTTCCTGCTCCACCGTCCGATTCTCATCATAGGCGCGGCAGGACTGCCGCGCCTTTGCAATTTCAATAAAATTCATCAAATACTCCTTTTAATGATCGCCGAGGCGGATATTGATCCCGCCGCCGTTGTTATCCTCGGTATTCAAATTGAGATACGGAGTCAGCGCCTGCGCCGTATTAATCACCGGCATGGATTGGATATAAACCTTACCGGGACCGCTAACGCGGGTATGGAACAATCCTTCCCCGCCAAAGAAGATATTCTTGGCACCCTGAACGGTTTGGATCTCCATAGTGCAAGTTTCGCTCATGGCGGCTAAATAGCCGGTATCCACAATGATACTCTGCCCCGCAGCGAGCGTATACTCCTTGCAATGACCGTCGATCTCCAAAAAGACCATTCCATTGCCGCTGATCTTTTGCATAATGAAGCCTTCTCCGCCGAAAAAGCCTCTTCCCAATTTCTTTTGGAAATACATCGACAATTCCAAGCCTTTTTCCATGGCAAGAAAGCCTCGTTTTTGCACAATGATCCCGTTATTCTCCGTCACCTGATAAGGAATAATGGAGCCGGGGAAACTGGAGGCAAAAGCAATCATTCCCGTACCGCCCTCGGCAGTATACTCGTTCATAAAGATAGATTCACCGGAAAGCAAGCGACCAAAGACCTTCTTCAGCCCACCGCCGGTATTGGTATCCATCCGCATATTGGGACTCATCCAACTCATGGCACCGCTCTCGGTGCAAAGGGTCTGACCCGCCTCGGGATAACAGATCACCACCGGCAGATGACCGCCTTCAATTTCATATTTGATCATAACGGAAACCTCCTTTGATTGATTCTAAATTTATCATAGCATAAACACGCTGTTTTTTCATCATTCCGTTACTTCGGTGAGAACACCGTTTTCGCCCATCGCCAAAGGCTTCACCTCATAGCCGGTATATTTAATAATGGCATCTAATTTGATTTTTTCGGCAAAATTATTGATCATGGAAAAGACCACGCCCTTTTTGCGCGCTCGACCGGTACGGCCGATGCGATGGATATAATATTCCATCTCCTCGGGGATGTCATAGTTCAATACGCAGTCCACATCATCCACATCAATGCCGCGGGAGGCCACATCGGTAGCGATCAATACCGTCAGAGCGCCGTCGCGGTACTTTTGCATGGTCTTTTCCCGCTTGCTCTGGGGAATATCACCATGAAGACAATCACAATCAATACCACCTTTGCGAAGATCATCGCTGAGCCGCTGGCACATGGCCTTGGTATTGCAAAATACGATCACCCGCTCAAAGGGGCCTTCCTCGATCATAATACGGGTACATTCGGTCTTTTGGAAGGTGGGCACCGTTACCGAATACTGATCAATATCGGGGCGATCCTCCTTTTGGGGCTCCACCGTGATCTCCACCTCGTCCCGCTGATATTTCCAGGAAACATCCATCACCTCGCGGCTGATGGTGGCGGAAAAGAGCCCTAAATTGCGACGGTTTTTCACCATATCCACAATACGGGTCACATCCTTATAAAAGCCCATATCCAGCATCCGATCGGCCTCGTCCAACACCACCGTCTGAATATGATCAAACCGCAGGTTGCGGCGCTTATGGTGATCCATCAGCCGACCGGGGGTCGCCACAATGATCTGGGGCTTTCTCTCCAATTGCTTTGCCTGCCCCTGCAGCCCTGCCCCGCCATACAACACCGCCACGCGGATGCCCTTATAATAGGTCAAAAGTCCCTCTAATTCTTCGCCAATCTGCATCGCCAACTCCCGCGTCGGCGCCAAGACCAACCCTTGAATTTCGGGATTTTCGGGGTCGATATGCTCAATCATGGGGATGCCGAAGGCAAAGGTCTTTCCGGTGCCGGTGGGAGCTTTTGCCACCACATCCTTCCAAGCCATAAACTCGGGGATGGCAAGCTTCTGCACCGTGGTGGGATAGGCATAGCCCTTCTGCTCCAAGGCCTGCAGCATCTGCTCCGAAAGACCCAGGTCTTTAAAGGTTACATTGTTGTTTTCCATTGATTACTTTCCTTTTTCTTATTTCCTTTGCTATTTTACCATTGTTTTTGTCTTTTGGCAACCGAAAAAATCATAACCCCAAAGACATCATGAATGGTGTCTTTGGGGTTTCATTGGATTTAGGAAAGTTTTACTGCAATGACGCCGTTGATATTTCGGATGGAACCTTCTGAAGGATACAGCGGCATTTGCTGATAGGTCTCGCTTGCCAGGATCGCATCCTTTTGCGCTTGATCCGCATAACGGTATGCCGAGCCCAAATAATAGGTCAAAATCCGATCCCAAGAATAAATATTCAATGCATTATTGCCAACCAATACGCCGGTCATATTGGGTTCGGGCGCAAAATTTTCCATGGTCTTGGTGCCGATCACTGCCACCGGCGTTTCCGGAGTAAATCCTTCGGTCAACTCAATTTTCGCCGCCAGTTTTGTATAATAAGCGTATACATTTTCATAAGTGATATCCATGGCAAAGTATGCGCGATTGGTGCGATAGAAACATTCATAGCCGCCAAGGCCTTGCAATGCGATCAAAAAGCAGGCAAGCATCGAAATATACCATTGCTTCGAACCGCCAAAAGAAAGGCGATCCAGCACCAACGCAGGAAGAATCAAGGTCAACACCAACGGATAAATCATCAAAAGATGGACCGTCTCCTCCCCTGCCATCACAAATACCAGGTTTTCCGCCAGCGGAAAGATCCCAATTAACAGAACCAAGAAGAGCACAATGCCGATCTTACGATACAATTTCTTTTTCACAACGCAATATGCCACGCTTCCCAAGCCAACTGCCAGGCACAGCCCTGCAACAACAGAGAACCATTTCGGGAAAACGCCCAACCAAGCACCACTAAAAAAGTCGAAATAGCAATTATAGGCAAATTTCACACGGCGAAGCAACGACTCCACCGTCAGTTTCCCCATTTCGCTGATCCCTTGATAAGAAACCAATTCGGTGCCGGTGACAGCAAGAAGGATCTGCAACACACCATAATAGACCGCCATTCCCATTGCTAAAAACAGCACATACCGCAAGGCAACACCGAGAAAAGCCTTCCAATCGCCGCCGAAGCGGTTTTGACAAAGATCCATGATCAGCAGAAGAACCAGCAATGTTGCCGCCAAGCAAAAGTACGCCTGATAAGCGCCCATAGAAAAGGCGATCAACAAACCGCCGATGATCTGCGAAAGCCATCGTTCTTTCCGGATCAAATAAGCGCCCGCCACCGCCAAAAACAGCGCTGTCAAATAGGGGGCAGAAGAAAACATATAGGCATAAGTTGAAGCCACAGACGGGAACGCAACCAAGCAGAGCGACACCAAAGAGGCGGTCAAAAGATGCCGAAGATCCAGCATCTTAACGATCAGCACGGATGCCCCCGCAAGGCACAAAGCCCCCATCAGACCGTTCAACCAAGAGCTGCTGAAGGAACCGGTCATACGACACAACGTTTCCAACAGCCAACGCCCGGAAGAAAGGCCGAAAGCGCAAGAAGAATACAACCCATCCACATCGTCGTGGTTAATAAACTTATGGGTAAACATATATAAGTGGCAAAGCATGGCGAATAAAAACGCCACACCAAAGACCACGCTGTCAAACCGCGAAAAATGCTGTTTCCATTTATTTTTAAAGCAAGTTAATACACTTTGCTCCTGCATAAAAAACCTCCACGATTCCATATTTAACCCCATTATATACCGAATCTTCATTTTTTACAAGACAAAAAGCAGAGCATATCATGCTCTGCTTTTTTCCTCATCTTGATAACGACTGCAAATGAAGTCGGCAGTGGCTTTTGCCAAAGTTTTCATTTCCCAATCGGTGGAATTGATAATCAGGTCGTAGCCTTCCCGCTGACCCCATTTACTGCCGGAGACCAGCTCGCGGGTTTGGGCGCGGTATTTATCAATACGCTTAATATTGCGCTTCATTTCTTTTTCGGAAAATTCCTTTTCTTTGCCCTCTGCCCGCTCCATGCAACGGCGAACCCGCGCAGAAAGATCGGCGCAAACAAAGATGCGGAACGGTTTTTCCTCTTTTAAGATCACATCGGCATCCTGACCGATGATGATGCAATCCTTTCCCTCTTTCACGATCTCTTCCAGAACTTCTTTCTGGGCAATCAGTTCATTGGTATGAATGGCATGCTCATCGGCGAAAGAATGGTGAAATGCCAGCGGAAAGGTCCGCCAAGCATGAAAAGCAACCGCACTCTCCACATAGCCGGAGGTATGGGCTTTTTTCTCGGCAATGGCGTCCATGATCTCCTGATCATAGTAATCAAAACCCAGTTCGTCTGCCAGGCGTTTGCCCAGTTCACGTCCGCCGCTGCCGAATTCACGGCCAATCGTTATGATCTTCATAAATCAGTCCTCCAGAGAATCTAAATAGGCACCCGCGGCAAGACCTGCGACCGCACCGTCTCCGGCAGCGGTTGCCAACTGACGAATCTGCTTCACACGGCAGTCGCCGGCAGCAAATACGCCCTCACAATTCGTCTTGCAATCCTCACCGGCAAGAATATAGCCGGCTTCGTCCAACGCCACCAAGGAGCGATAAGGCTCATTATTGGGTTGCTGACCGATGGCAACAAACAGACCGTCTACCGTTAAGGTTTCCTTCCGATCTCCAAACTGCACTTCCAAACCAGTCAGATGATCCTCCCCCAAAAGGGCGCTGACCACACCGCCGGTACGAACGGTGATATTGGGAACTTTTTTCATCCGCTCCATCAGCACAGGCTCAGCACGAAAACCATCCCGACGGTGAATCAAAGTCACGCTCTCGCAAAGTTCCGCCAAGGAAAGAGCGGACTGCACTGCAGCGTTACCGCCGCCCACAACAGCAACCTTCTTATTCTTATAGAAGGCGCCGTCGCAGACTGCGCAATAGGAAACGCCTGCCAGTTCCTCTTCCCGCGCCACTCCCAAATGACGGTGAGCGGCGCCGGTGGCAAGGATCAAACATTTGGTTTCATATTCATCATCGTCGGTGGTGCGAACCAGGAAGCCGCGGTCGGTCTTTTCGACTCCGTTGACTTCCACCGGCTCGATCATGCCGCCGAACTCATAGACCTGCTCGGCCAAGCGGTCGGCATATTCCACCCCGCTGATCCCATAGAGACCGGGGAAATTTTCAATTCGGGCAGAGGCGGTGATCTGCCCACCCAATGCGGTGGACTCTAAAATCAGCGCCTTCTTCCCTGCCCGCAGCAAATAAATGGCCGCGGTCATTCCGGCGGTTCCGCCGCCGATAATTAAAGCATCAACCATTGACGCTCACCCGCTTGGTAAAGGAGCGGATCTCCGATGCATTGGTCATCTTCTCGATGCCGCTGTCGCTTTCCACAATAAGAGTGGGAGCCTTGGTGACCTGATAGCCGTCTACCAAAGCGCGGTTGGCGGGATCCTCGGCATCCAGTTTCACATAAGCGATCCCGGCCTGATCCAGCATAGCAGTTGCCATCTTGCAGTTGGGGCAGGTCTTGGTGGTGAAGAGCAGTACTCTGTTGCCGCCCACTACCTCGGGTTCTGCATCGCCGCAGCCACAGCCGCAAGCATGGTTGGTGGGCATTTTGATCTGCGCAATGGTCTGATCGTAGAGTTTACGATCCTTAAACTCCTGCGCCTTACCATCGTTCCAGTTCTGAACAGGGCGATAGTAACCGGTAATACGGCTATAAACCTCAGTGTTCTCACCGCAATGGGGGCAGGTATACTCCTCGCCGGTGATATAACCGTGGTTCTTACAAACAGAATAGGTGGGAGACATGGAATAATAGGGCAGGCGATAATTGTCTGCAATCTTCTTCACCAAGTTGGCAGCCGCCTTCCAATCAGGCAGTTTCTCGCCCATATAGGCATGGAATACCGTACCGGAGGTATAGAGGGTATGCAGTTCATCCTGAAGATCCAGAGCGGTGAAAATATCCTCGGTATAGCCAACAGGCAGGTG
>JAZNGR010000191.1:0-15077 GCA_045576575.1 Eubacteriales bacterium | reverse complement strand
CAGCACGAGTATGAGCGTGTTGTAAACGCAGACGGTACATTTGTTACCGCCACCATCGACGACCGCATCAGCTACGTTCTTGGGGACTTTGAGCAGGGCAAGGCCCTTCTCCCCATCGTTGGTGACCCCAGCCTGCCTGGTACTGACTCCGGTTACGCTGGATACGATGCAACTACTGTCCGGATGTCCCAAGTTGATTCCTACGGTGGCATGGACGTATTTGCAGGAAAAAATGCACAGGATAAGTTCGTAACCGTAGAAAATACCGGTAAGACCGACGCTTACGTTCGTACCCTCGTTGCTATCGAGGTTGGTACCGGCGACGAGAGTTTGATTGGTACTTCTTACCACCAGACTTGGACGAAGAACTCTGTTGGCACCATCACAATTGACGGCAATAACTATTATGTGATCGAATATGTATATGCGGGCGGACAACTCAGCGATGGCACCTGGAGACATGAGAATGGCGTTCTTCCTGCTGGTGATACCTCTTATCCGAACCTCTCTCAGGTTTATATCAAGTCCCAGGCTACTAATGATGATATGATCGCTCTCGACGGCAACGGTAACGGTACTCTCGATATCCTCGTTCTCTCTCAAGCAGTGCAGGCTGACGGTTTTGCTGATGCACAGACCGCTTTGAACACCGCTTTCGGCGATCCCAATGCTGGCTACAATCCTTGGGAAGGCACCATCGTTGCTACCGAAATCGGCATCACCGAGGGCGGCGCATATGATCTGACTGGTGATGTTTATACCATCAACAGTGCGTACTTCCATACTCAGAAGGTGAACGAGGCTGTAACCATCAACGGTAACGGCGCTACTGTAGAAGGCATTGCTACCTCCGTGGATGCGTTCCAGTGGGAAGGCAACATTCCTGATATGTCCGCCATCTTCTCTTCTGAGAACGGTTCAAAGGTCACAGTGAACGATTTGACCTTTACCGGTACCATGTCTTCCGTTATGGCAGGTAACTATAAAAATGCTACCTACAACAACTACAACACCGAGTTCAACAACGTGAAGATTGTGGATGCTGAGGTTGTTTCCCTCTCTTCCGGCATCTCTCCCGCACTGACTGTTTACGGTACCGCAGTTCTAAACAACTGTGAAGTTACCGGCACCAAGCTGTCTTCATTGGATACGGATCCTATGTGGCCTGTCTATGATGTTGCACCTGTAAATTATTCGGACCTTACTGTTAACAACAGCAAAATCGGTTCCATCTATATGTGGAATCAGGCAAAGGTTACGATTGCAGATGGTTCGGAAGTTGATACGATTGTTATTCGCGGCAATATGAACACCAAAAAGTATGGTCTTACCGTTGAGGCCGGCGCTACTGTTGGCATCATTGATCTTTCCAACATTACCGATAAGGCTAGAATCAACATTACCATCGAAGACGGCGCTACCGTTGGCGGTTTTGTTGCAAACGGTGAAACTTACGCAACCATTACTGATTGGCAAATGGCATAACCATTTTTCAAGTCTGTCTTATCGCTTCCCGGTGATAGGTAATTATTAAATAAGGAGGCATGGAATATGTCTAAACTCAAAAAGGTACTTCTTATGTGTACCGCTCATGTATTGGTTGCCGCGCTTGCTATCAGCGGCACCGTTGCATATTTGACTTCAACTGATAGCGATGTCAACGTAATGACCCTCGGCAATGTTAAGATTGCCCAACACGAGTATCAGCGTGTTATTGATGCAGACGGCAACTATAAGACTGATACCATCGACGATCGCACCAGCTATGTATTGGAAGCCTTTGAGCAGGGCAAGGCTCTGCTGCCTGCAACCGATCCCACAAATAATGGTGCAGGTCCTTATGATGCTACCACTGTTAGAATGTTGCAGGTTGACTCCTATGGCGGTATGCAGGTATTTACAAACTCCAATGCGCAGGATAAATTTGTTACCGTTGAAAATACCGGCAAGACCAATGCTTACATCCGTACCCTGGTTGCTATTGAATGCGGTGAAGGTGATGCAAGCCTGATCGGTTCTTCTTACCATCAGACCTGGGAACCGAATGAGATCGGTGTTATCGAAGTTGATGGTAACAAGTATTGCCTGACTGAGTACATCTACAAAGGCGGACAGTTGAGCGATGGTAGCTGGAGACACGAAAACGGCATTCTTCCCGCAGGCGATACTTCTTATCCCAACCTTTCTCAGGTTTATCTGAAGGCTGAGGCTACCAACGAGGACTGCGAAGCGCTCGACGGCAATGGTAACGGCACTCTTGATATTCTCGTTCTCTCTCAGGCTGTTCAGGCCGCTGGTTTTGCTGATTCCGCAACTGCTCTGAACGAGGGTTTTGGTGCTGTTACTGCCGAAAAGGCAGCGGAGTGGTTTGGTAGTGAAGAGTTTAGGGTCCCTATTGTTGTTTATAATGCAGATGAACTTATTGAAGCGCTTGAAAACGGCGAGGATGTTGTTTTAAATAACAATGTTAAGATCGATCCTGCAAAGATGAGTAACGCTTACGGCAAGACCGGTATCAACGTTAAGAACGGTCAGACCATCGACGGAAACGGCTACACCGTCGACATCCAAGGTGCTGGCGGCACTTGGGATAGCGGTATCAATACCACCGGTGGCGTTATCAAGAATATCACGATCACCGGCTCTTTCCGCGGTGTTTTTGTAAATCATACCAGCGCTCACAGCGAGCCCGTTGTTCTTGAAAATGTCATCATTGATGGAACGACTTATACCATCAGCTGTGATCAGGGTCTGAATCAGAACTTGGTTGCAACTGATAGTACCTTCAATGGTTGGACCAGCTTCGCAAAAACGCTCGGTACCGCAAGCTTTGAAAACTGCTCTTTTGGCGAGGGGAACGGATATGCATACTGCCGTCCCTATGCACCAACTACCTTTGTGGGCTGCGATTTTGAGGCAGGATACATAATCGATGCACGAGCTGCTGTCACATTTGAAAATTGCACGTTCGGCGGTGTTGCACTTAATGCCGACAATCTGGCAATGCTTATGACAAGCAGTAGCATCGCAAACGCAAGCATTAAATAATTCATGTTTTTTTAAAATATATTGCCCGCTTGCTGTGCATGCGGTGTGGTATATAAAAGGCAGAGTCGACCATCTGCCTTTCTTGTCCTAAGCTGCCCGTCCTCTTCCTTCAGAGGGCGGGGCAGCGATCAAAGGATATGAGTATTCTGGTATCCTTTGATGGCTGTAGTTTTAATTCTGCGAAAGGAGCTCTTGTCCCTATGAAAAACCGAATATTCCGTGGCCTTGCGCTGTTGCTTTCGCTGTTGATGCTTCTGACCTCTGCGGTGCAGGGGACCTATGGTCTTATTGTAACACAATCGAACCGATTAACAAATACCTTTTCTCCCACTGAACAGGCGTTGAATACCCTATGGATCCGCAAGACGGTAGAGCATCCATTGGGCGCCGGATATGTGATCCCCGAGCAGATCACCTTTGATTTTCAGCTGGAACTGGGAAATTTTTATGCCAATACTATCCTGCAGACCACCGTCGGAGAGATCACGACCGATGCCAATGGATCAGTGACTGTTTCGATCCATCCGGGCAGTTCTTTCGGTATCGAGGGGATCGACACCGGCACGAAGGTGACAGTCACCGAGGTGCAGAAGGAAGGTAGTGGCTTTGCGGCGAAGGATGGCGCTGCCACCCAAGAGATCACTGTTGCCGAAGAGGGCAATATGCTGCTGGAATTTGTGAATGTCTATACCCCTGCGGTTGTGCAGCCACTGCAGGTGACCGTTGGCGGCACCAAGACCCTTTCGGGTCGCGATTGGCAGGAGGACGATGCCTTCTCCTTTATCCTGGAACAGAAGATCGGAGAAGATACCTGGATGTTGCTCGGTAGAAAAACAGTTGCTTATAATGCGGCAGATCCTTCGTTCAATGTTTTCGATTTCAGTGACTTGGTGCAAGGGTTGACCTTTGACGCAATTGGCAACTATACCTTCCGCATAAGAGAGGAGGCGGGAACCCTCGAAAATATCATTTATGATCAGGCCGTCCATTTCTTTACCATTCATGTGACCGATACGGATATGGATGGTAAATTAGAGATCGGCAAGGTGAGCGCTTTGCAGAATACAGTAATCATAGAGGAAAACGAAACGTATCGCATTACTGCTTCTTTCGGCAATATCTATGCTTCTCCGGAAGTGACCGACCCAGAGCCACCCAAGTCTCCGTATACCGGCGGATTTGAATGGTCCTTTCTTTTGATCTTGCTGATCCCGAACTTTTTATTATACATAAAGAAAAAAGACTGCTAAGTATTCTTAGCAGTCTTTTTTTATGCCAGATCAAAATAATCCAACATCCCGTTATAGATGGCGCGGGCGAACCCTTGGGGGTCCTCTGCCATCTTGCGGGCGTCTTCGGCGTTGGTGATAAAGCCCAACTCAATTAAGAGTGCGGGCATGGTGGTGCGACGCAATACATAAAGGGAGGGGTTGGTCTTGACTCCGATGTCCCGCATATTCATCTCAGTGACGATTGCCTCTTGAATCTCTTCTGCCAGTTCATGAGCGGCACCGGTATTGCGATAGGTATAGACTTCGGTGCCGTTTACAGCGGGGTTGGTAGCGGCATTGGCGTGAATGCTGATAAAATAGTCGGCGGGCCATTCGTTGGCGATTCGTACCCGCGTCTGGAGGCTGGAGGCATTGGAGGTGCCCAGAACCTCATCAGGGGTGTTGCGGGTCAGTCGCACCTCGAAATTTCCGTTGGCACGCAAAAGCGTCGCCAATTCCTGCGCAACTACATAAACCAGATCTTGCTCCCGATAGCCGTTGCCTTCTGCTCCGGCGTTGATTCCCTGGGGATTATGCCCCGCATCCAAAACAACCTTGATTGCCATAAAAAACGCTCCTTTCCCTCTTATTTTATGCAAATGAGGGGGCTGAAAGACCGAAAAACGCAGTGTAAAATTACACTATTTACAAATTTATAGCCTAAAATTTACAATTTGTTCAACACAAAGGGGTAAAATAGGTGTACTATAAAAGCAAATAAGAAAAAGGAGGCAGGAAGCGTGTTCGGATATGTGGTTGCCGATATGGATCGTCTGACCGAGGAGCAAAAAACCATTTATCGCAGTTATTATTGCGGGCTTTGTCGCAGTCTGAAAAAGCAGTTTGGCAATTTCGGGCGACTGACCTTGAATTACGATATGACCTTTATGGTGTTGCTTTTGGCGGACCTTCGCGATCCCGAAACCGCTGTTCATACTGGTCGGTGTATGGTACATCCCCGTAAAGAAAAGATGATGGCGGAAAACGAGATCATCGACTATGGCGCCGCCATGAACATCCTGCTTGCCTATTATAATCTTCTGGATGATTGGCAGGATGAGCAAAAGCCCGCCGCCAAAACCGCCGCCAACCGCTTGAAACGGTTTATTCCCGCTATCGAAGAGCAATATCCCCGTCAGGCACGCGCGGTACGGGAGCAATTGGAACTTTTATCCCGAGAGGAGCAAACAGCACCGCGGGATTTAGATACCGCTGCGAACCTTTCGGGAAAGATGCTGGGTCAGCTTTTTGTATACGAAAAGGATTTTTGGGCAGAGGATCTTTATCGCTTCGGGGAGGCGCTGGGGCGGTTTGTCTATTGGATGGATGCCTATGAGGATCTGCCTAAAGATCGCAAGAAGGGGCGGTATAACCCGATGATCCTCATTGCCGATCAAGAAAACTATCAAGCACGGGTAGAGGAGATGCTGAAAAATACCTTGGGAGAATGTGCGCTGATCTTAGAGCGGTTGCCCTTGGTGGAGCATCTGGATATTTTAAGAAATATCCTCTATTCCGGCATTTGGACCAAATATTATAAAATAAACAACGAGGAAGAAAAATGATTCAAAATCCCTACGGTGTGTTGGGTGTTTCCCCTTCCGCCACGGACGACGAGATCAAAAAAGCATACCGAAAACTGGCCAAGCAGTATCATCCCGATATTCACCCCGATCCCGCCTTCGCGGAAAAGAAGATGGCGGAGATCAACGCCGCCTATGATCAGATCTTAAATGAACGGCAGGGCAAGACCCAAAATGCCGGAGGCTACGGTGGGTACGGCGGCTATGGCTATGGCCAAAGCGAGCCGGGCAGCGGCTCCACTCCCGAGATGACCGCGGTGCGCCATTATCTCCATTACCGCCGCTGGCAGGAGGCCTTTAATGTGCTCAACCGTATCCAAGAGCGCAATGCCGAATGGTATTATCTTTCGGCTTATGCCCATGCGGGCATCGGCAACCGTACTCAGGCGCTGGAATTTGCTCGCCGCGCGGTGCAGATGGATCCTAATAACTATGAATATCAGCAATTACTGCAGCAGTTGCAGTATTCCGGTACTGCTTATGAAACCTATGGACGCGGCTTTGGTGCGCCCACCGGCATGAGTCCTCTTTGCATGGGACTTTGCCTTGCAAAGCTCTGCTGTCCCTATTGTTAAAACCTAAAGAAAGGAAATGATCAAATGAAATTTCGCGCTTGGCTCGCCCGCACTATGGCGGGGCGCTATGGGGTGGATCAGCTGAATAAGGATCTTTTATGGGTCTATATTGCCCTGGTGGTGATCAGCTTATTTGTGCCGTATGTCAATTATCTTGCTCTTTTGGTGGCGGTCTGGATGATGTTTCGCATCCTCTCCCGCAATTTGCAGAAGCGGTATCAGGAGAATATGAAATATCTGGCTTTCCGAAATAAGATCACCGGCTGGTTCGGATTGCAAAAACGAAAATGGAATGAGCGTAAGACCCATCGGTACCGCCGTTGTCCTCATTGCAAAGCCACTGTTCGCCTGCCGTATAAAAAAGGAAAACATACCGTCGGTTGTCCTCGCTGTCATCAAGATTTTCAGGTAAGAATATAAAAAAATGGGTGAAAAGTATGCACTTTTTCACCCATTTTTCTTTTCTTTATTGATTTTAAAGGCAGAATAGACTATGATATACCCAAAAATGAAAAGGATGGGGATTGATGGAGCTCAAAGCATTGGTTTTTGATTTAGACGGTGTGATCACCGATTCTGCCGAATTACACTATCAAGCATGGAAAAAGTTGGCAAAGGAATTAAACCTTACCTTTGATCGGGAGCAAAATGAAGCTCTGAAAGGCGTTAGCCGCATGGATTCTTTGGAGATCATTTTGAAGAATAATCAATGCTTGGATGTTTATAGTCCGGAGCAAAAAGAAGAATTTGCCTTTCGCAAGAATGAGTATTATAAAGAATTGGTGGAGACTCTCACCGAGAAGGATATTCTGCCCGCCATTAAAGAATTGGTGCTGGATGCAAGAGCCGCAGGGCTGAAAACAGCGGTGGCGTCGGTCTCCAAAAACGCGCCGCGGGTATTGGAACGGATCGGTCTGGCGAACTATTTTGATGTGGTTGCCGATGCGGCAAAGGTAAAAACATCCAAACCTGACCCGGAGATCTTTCTTACCTGCGCGGAGCAGTTGGGAATTGATCCGCGCGCCTGCATTGGGTTGGAGGATTCTCAGGCAGGGATCGAGGGGATTTTGGATGCTGAGATGTATGCAGTAGGCATCCATGTGACCGTGACCGGTCGCCATCCTGATTTGATGGTGGCGTCTACCGCCGAACTTTCCTTGGATCTTTTAAAGAAGAATTTTGTTGCCAAAGGGGAATAAAATGCAAAGTACTTATCTTTTTGAAGAAAGAGAACAGAGTTTTAAGAATCAGCAAAAATATGAAACATTGCTGTGCCTTGGCAATGGATACTTAGGAATGCGCAGCGCCTATTGCGAGGAGCATATGGGTCAGATGCGTACCACCATGATCGCAGGTCTTTATGATCAGCAACCTAATGAAACAGAAGAATTGGCGCCGGCTCCCGATGCATCGGTGTTGCAGTTGGCGATCAACGGCGTTGCCATCGGTCCGTTGAAGGAGGGAGCAAAGGATTATGCCCGCTCCCTGAATGTGAAAAATGGGCTGTTGACCTATTCCTATGCCGCCGAGGGCTGCAAGGTGATCCAGCGGCGATTTGCTTCCATGAATAATCGCCATTTAGTCTGCTTTGAAACAGTGCTCCGCGCCGAGACCGATTGTACGCTTTCGGTGGGCACCCTTATCAATGCTCGTGGCACGATCGACGGTACGCAGCATATCTTTGAAGACGAGCGGATCGTTTTGGAGGGAGATACCCTTTGGTTCGCCGGTCATACGGTGGTGTCTGCCAAGAAATTTTGCGTAGCCTCCCGTATGAAAATCTTCTTAAACGGGGAAGAGCAGGTCGGTGTTCAGCGTTATTCGACCCTGCGTCGTTTGGTGGGTGCTTCGGCATCCATGTCCTTTGCCAAAGGGGATGAGGTGCGCTTGGTTCGCTATGTTCTCTATTATACGGAAAATGACCCCGAATGGACCGAGGAGATGAAGCCTTTGGTTTTAGGGGAGATGGATTCTCTTTTTGACCGCACTTTTGAGGAGCATTTGGGCGACTCTGCTGCTGTATGGCAGGAGAAATGGAACTGTTGCGATATTAAAATTGATTGCGCCGATCCCGCCGAAACGTTGAAAACGCGCATGGGGCTGTATCATATGATGATCATGTGCCCTGCGGGAGATGATCGAGTCAGCATCGCCGCCAAGGGTTTGACCGGACCCGGCTATGCGGGGCATGTATTCTGGGATTGCGAGATCTTTAATTTGCCCTTCTTTATCTATACCGATCCTGCATCTGCCCGCAATCTTTGTATCTACCGCCATCATACTTTAGGCGGTGCCCGTGCCAAAGCAAAGAAATATGGATATCGAGGTGCTATGTATCCTTGGGAATCGGCAAGCACCGAAGGGGCGGAGCAATCGCCCACCTTGGGAAATTATTTCCCCGATAACCGTTTGCGCTATGTTTCCTGCGGCGATATTGAGCATCATGTGGTCTGCGGTGTAGCATACGGCAATTACCAATATGCCAAACTGACCGAGGATCGAGAATATATGAACAATTATGGCTATGAGATCCTCTTCTCTACAGCCGATTTCTGGCAATCCCGCTTGGATTATCGGGCGGAACAAGATCGCTATGAGATTTTGCAGGTCACCGGCCCCGATGAGTATAAAGTTTATATTGATAACGATGTATATACCAATTATTTAGTTCATTGGAACCTGCAAACGGCTCTTGTTGAGGCAACGTTCTTAAAAGAGAGCGATCCTTTGCTTTTTGCTTCCTTGGATGCAAAACTGGACCTTCAAGGTCTTGTAAAAAACATCCAAGAGAAATTGCCCAAACTCTACCTGCCTGTTGCCAATGATCAAGGCATCATTCCTCAAAACGATACCTATCTGCAGTTGAAAGAAATTGATCTGACCAAGTATAAAGAAAGCGGCATCAACCGCCATATTTATCGGGATTATTCTTTGGACGAGATCAGCGATCTGATGGTCTCCAAACAGGCGGATTTGATCCAGCTTTTTGCGCTGATGCCGGATTTGGTGTCGGAAGAGATCGTGATGAAGAACTTTGCGTTCTATAATGAGAAATGTTTGCACGATTCCTCACTGTCCCTTTCTGCTTTCGCCATTGTGGCGGCGCAGATCAAAAAGGCGGATCTTGCTCATGCCTTTTTCCGCGGCGCATTGGATACCGATTTCGGAGAAAAAGCCGCCAATTCTGCCGCAGGTATTCATGCCGCCAATTGCGGCGGAATCTGGCAGTGCGTTGCCTTCGGCTTTGCGGGCATCGGAATGGAAAACGGTGTTTTGGCGGTTGATCCTTCTTTACCCCAAGCGTGGAAGTCTTTGGAATTGAATCTCTATTGTAGAGGCGCGGTTCACCTTAAGATTGATCATTCTTCGGTAACGGTGACTTATGACGGCAAAGAACCGTTGCAGTTGATCGTTGGCGGAAAAGAGGTCGTGGTTTCTTCGTCTGCAACGATTGCTTATTAAAAAATACCCTCTTTGGATATCCAAAGAGGGTATTTTTATTCGGTTAAGATGGATAATGCGCATTTGATGCCGTCCACTGCCGAGGACATGATCCCACCGGCATATCCGGCGCCTTCTCCGATGGGATAAAGTCCGCGGATCACGCTCTGATAATGCTCATCCCGTAAGATGCGCAAGGGAGAAGAACTTCGGGTCTCCATTCCTGTGAGTACCGCATCTGAAAGCGCAAAGCCCTTGAGTTTGCGGTCAAAAACAGGGAGGGCCTCTTTCATGGCCGCCGAAACATAAGGGGGCAAAAGGGTGTTGAGATCATAGGGCGTCACACCGGGCAGATAGGTGGGGCAAACACTGCCGAATGCCGCTGTTCTGCGGTTTTGCATAAAGTCTTCCAGCCGCTGAGCGGGTGCACGATAGCCTCCGCCGCCTGCCGCAAAGGCCGCCTGCTCTAAAGTGCGCTGATAGGCAACACCGTCTAAGGGGGTTTCGCCGAAATCCGCAGGAGTGATGCCCACCAAAAGGGCGCTGTTGGCGTTTTTGCCGTCGCGGGCATGGTAACTCATGCCGTTGGTCACAACGCCGCCTTCCTCGCCTGCGGCGCCCATCACTACTCCGCCGGGGCACATACAAAAGGTATAAACACCCCGTCCGTCGGCAGTATGGTGGGAAAGTTTATAATCCGCTGCTCCTAAATAGGGTGCATAGTCGCGGTATTGCGCGTGGTTGAGCCAGTCTTGAGGATGCTCGATCCGTACGCCCACCGAAAAGGCCTTGGGGACCATGGGAACACCGCTTTCTTCCAGCATGGAAAAGGTATCCCGCGCGCTGTGTCCGATGGCTAAAATCACCCGATCGGTCTCGTAGGTCTTTTGGCCGACGGCGCCGATGATTTTGCCTTCTTCCATTATCAGCCCCTGCAATTGCTCTTCAAAATGAATTTCCCCGCCTAAAGCCAGGATCTCTTCCCGCATGGAGCGGATAACTTTTCTTAAATAATCGGTGCCGATATGGGGCTTGGCATCATAAAGGATCTCCTCGGGCGCTCCATGGGTATGAAAGGTCTGCAAAACCTCTTTGCAATAAGGACTGCTGATGCCACTGTTCAACTTGCCGTCGGAAAAAGTACCGGCACCGCCTTCTCCGAATTGCACATTGGATTGAGAGTGGAGAATGCCGGTGGCTTGAAAGTGTTCGATGTCTTTTTGCCGCTCCTCTACCGTTTTTCCTCGTTCTAAAAGGATGGGGCAGGCGCCGCCGCGGGCAAGGATCAGGGCGGCAAACAACCCCGCCGGCCCACTTCCCACAATAACAGGGCGCTTACCAAACATCTTTTTGGGGATTTCCAACGCAGGGGTGGGGGCGAAGGGGGTGCCTTTCGCGACTGCTTCTACCGTATAGGTATAGCAAACCGGATCCTTGCGGGCATCAATGGAACGGCGGAGCAACCGCCAATCTGCTTTTTGCCCCAATTGCTTTTCAATTTTCTTTCGCAACTGCTCGGGGGTATGATTTACCGGCAGTTTTAAATCTTTTATGATCATAAATGCATCCTTTGGGTTGATGATTTTATTATAATATGTTATGATTTTATCGTCAAGTCTCTTGATATTTTGTAAAGAGTATGATAAAATGAGTCATACTTTTCCTACAAGTATGATTTTTTAGAGGTGAACATATGGCAAAGGGAAAGCATTTATACGGGCTGCCGAAAGGCAAGCACCTTTTCGGCACGGTAAAGGTGGGCGAAAAGGGTCAGATCGTCATTCCCAAGGAGGCGCGGGATCTCTTCGGCATTCAGGCGGGAGATACCCTGCTGGTTCTGGGGGATGAAGCCAGCGGCATTGTGGTCTCCAAACCCGATGTAATGCAAAAGGTGGCCAAGGAAGTTTTCAAGAATATGGAGGATTAAGTTATGTGGTTAATTGCAATTGTTGCAATGCTGTTTTGGAGCGGATCGGATATCTTCAGTAAGATCGGTTCCAAGCAGACCGATAAGCTGAGCCACTTTAAGGTCAGCATTGCGGTGGGCCTGGTGATGGGGATTCACGCCTTATATATGGTGTTTATCAAAGGTATTCCCTTTACCTTCGCTGATATTGTTGCTTACCTGCCGGCTTCGATCTTGTATATTGTTTCAATGATCGTGGGTTATATCGGCTTGCGGTATATTGAGTTATCTATTTCTTCGCCCATCTGTAACGGATCCGGCGCGGTGGCTGCCCTTCTTTGTATGTCGGTTTTCGGCGTGACCTTTAATCCGGATGCAGATGGCAATGCAGTTTATCTGAATACTTGGATCATCATCGGTATTATCCTGGTAGTGGCGGGTATTATCGCTCTGGGCTTTGTAGATAATACCGAGGATAATGAGTTGCGCAGATTACGCCAAGAGAAGGCAAATCGCAAGTATGCCAAAAGCGTATTGGCGATCCTGCTTCCGGTGTTGTATTGTATCCTGGATTCCATCGGTACTTTTGTGGACACTTTGATTGCGGGCGGTTATGAAGAGCGGCTGGGCGATGAACTGCTGGCCGGCGATATTCTCAATACCGCCTATGAATTCACCTGGTTCTTTGTGGCGATCCTGTTTGCTATCTATGTGTATGGAATCAAGCGGGAGAAGATCGACACAAAATACGACGGCATCAAATTGGTCGGTGGTGTCTGCGAGACCATCGGTCAGGTCTTTTATATGATGGTGGTTGTGGACGGATATGTTCCCGGTCTGGTCATTATCTCCGCTTATTGTATGGTCTCGATGATCTGGAGCAGCCTGTTCCTGAAAGAAAAACTTTCCTGGAAGCATTATCTCTGTATTGCCGCGGTGGCAGTCGGTATTGTGATTTTGGGAATCTTTGATGTCTAAATGAAAATGCACTCCGCAAGGGTTGCCCTTGCGGAGTGCATTTTTTACTCTTTTTCAATGCTGTAATAGTGTTTGCATTCGGGGGTGACGCCGCGGTATTGCATCAGCTCGCTGACTGTTACAAATTGATAATCCTTGGCGGAAAGCTCCTTCAGCGCCAGCTCCAAGCCCTCCAAAGAGGATTCGTAGATCTCATGGAGCAGGATGATCTCGCCGTCACCGCAGCCCTTGATGATCTCATTTTTCACCGCTTGTGCGTTGCGGCTCTTCCAGTCCTCGGTGTCTACGCTCCATTTGATCATGGGCCCGTCGATGACCTTCATCACCTTGTCGTTGGCGTTGCCGTAGGGGGTGCGTACCAGGGTGGGATAAACGCCGATGGCATCGTGAATGGCTTCGGCGGCCTGGTCGATCTCTTTTTCAATGTCGGCAGTGGAGAGGAGGTTGAGATTTTTGTGCCGCATGGTGTGGCTTGCGATCTCGTTGCCCTGCTCGTAAACATATTGGAGGTCTTCTGCAAAGTTTTTAACATTGGCGCCCAATACAAAGAAGGTGGCGCGGGCACCGTAGCGGGTCAAAAGATCCGCAAATTCGCGGGAATAACGGCCGGGACCGTCGTCAAAGGTCAGGGCGACCATGGGCTTATCGGGATCAATGACCCCTGAGCGCCGAATGGCGTTGACCGAAAGCTGCTCCTGCCCGTCGGCCCAATAAAGATTTAAAGTGTCTTCGTGCAACTGAAAAGCGGTGATCTCGTCTAAACTGCGATTATAGGCTTTGAGCATCTGGGCGATCTTTTTGTCGCTCTCCTCGCCCAAAAGACCGTTGAGATCCATCAGCTCGTTGGCCGCATCCAGATAATAGTAGGTTGCGCCGGCCGAAACCGTCTGGCTCTCTGTTTGGCTAATGTCGGTCAACTCATAAAATAAACGAATGCAGGTGGCATTCTCCCAAGGAGCAGTGGAATAATCCACCACCAGGCGGGGAACCATCTCCGATTCCGCCTTCTCCAACTCGGTAAGATGCGTGTCCAATTGGGCCAGAGCATCGTCAACATATTGCTTCAGCGCGCTGTCGGTGGCTTTGTTGCCCGTCTCGGGATAGGCGGTAAAGACACATCCGCCATCTTTCACATAAGACTCCCGCTTTTCCTTGCCGATATTCTTGTCGGTATCGGAAAAAACATAGGGCTGCTCCTTCATCAACTTTTTGGCAGGGGAGGCGCCCAAAGTAAAATAAACCCCGATGCCGATCACCAGCGCCACCGCCCCAATGGCGGCAATACACCCGATCAAACGCTTCATAGACAGATCCTTTCTTTTGATAACTTATGATCTAATTATAATGGTTATTCATCCGAGATGCAATGGAAAAATGAAAAAGAAATTTCCCTGCGCCCCAATATACAAAAGTAATTTGCATAGATGACAAAAAACCGAGCAGAGTTTTTACTCTGCTCGGTGGTGTTATTTCTTGAATACTTTTTTGCACCAGGTGCGCTTGCCGCATTGGGGGCATTTCAGATAGCGGGTGGTGCCGGCGTGCATGGCATTCAGTGCCTGCGTATAGGTGGGCACGATCTCATGGCCGCAGTTTTTGCATTTATAGGCACCCACGCTGACCTCCAGCTTTAATGCGTAAAAACAGGGCACCAAAAAGAGGATACAGATTCCAATGACGGATACCGCCTGCCAGACCCCTTCCGGCACAAAGAAATATACGGCGGCGCAGCCTCCAAACAATCCAAGCATACTGACCGCCATAATGACCCACATGGTGGTCCAGATGGTTTTGTTCTTTTGGGCGATCTCCTTCGCCAGATCGAGCATCAGCTCTTCATTTTTTTGATTTTTGTTTTCCATAGTGATTTTCTCCCCACTTAATAATTCATTGACGTTGATTTGCAGGATCTCACACAATTCCAGCATAATGGACGTATCGGGCATTGCGATGCCCCGCTCCCATTTGGATACCGCCTTATCGGTGATTCCCAGCCTGTCTGCCAGCTGCAGTTGGGTGAGATTTTGCTCTTTTCTGCAAGCGGCAATAAATTTTCCGATTTTAATTTGATCCATACGGGTTCTCCTTTCGTTTACAGTATAGCGCTTTGGGGGAGAAAATCACACCTACCGTTGGTTTAGTGGGGAAAATAAACCGAGGGTGGGGTGAAAAAGTGAATTTGTTGAACTGATTATATCATATAATCATTCGCTTTTCAATGGATGGAAAAAGCCGTGCAGCTCAAATCCGCCTTGAAGAATACGCCCTTCGTTCC
>JAZNGR010000190.1:0-10877 GCA_045576575.1 Eubacteriales bacterium | reverse complement strand
GCTACGGTGTAGTCCTTGGCCACGGTCGCCTTTTCCACAAGGAACTCTCCGGCCTTTTGTACTTCCTGGCTGATCTGATCAAATAAATCCATAAATAATACCTCCGAAAATCAGAACATATATAAAAATTATATCCCTATTTCCGATTTTAGTCAAGAAAATCTCGGCGTAAAACGAAAGTGACCGCAACCCGAAGATTGCGGCCACTTCCGTTTGCATTAAAAATAGGAGGGGGATTAAGATGAGTGATCTCTCATCTCGACTGTAGTATAACACATCCAAGCGGAAAATATGTTAGCAAACTTTGAACAAACTTTTAAAGAAAATGAATAAATTATGAAATCGGCGTGGTTGCTTGCTTTTTCGCCTTTTTCTGCGCTCGAAGATCCTTGAAAAAATCCTTGAGGATGCCGCTGCATTCCTCTTCCAAAACACCGAAGACCACCTCGGGATGGTGGTTCCAAGGATGGGCATTGAGATCCATTACACCGCCCATGGCACCACCTTTGGGATCGCGGGCGCCGATCACTACCCGCGGAATACGGGTGTTGATGATGGCGCCGGCGCACATGGGGCAGGGCTCCAAGGTAACATAGAGGGTGCAATCCTCCAATCGCCAAGAATTCAATTTTTTGCAGGCACGTAGCATAGCAGTCAACTCCGCATGGGAGAGACCGTTTTGATCCATTTCTCGCCGATTATAGCCGCGGGCAATAATGCGATCCTGATAGACCACTACCGCGCCCACCGGTACTTCCCCGAAACTTGCTGCTTTTTTGGCAAGGCGCAGGGCTTCTTTCATATATTTTTCATCCATAATATCATCTCCGCTTCTATCTTAAACGAAAGAGAGGTAAAATGTAAAGGAAAATTTTATAAAAACCTTTACTTTATCTTTTAATTTTGATAATATATATTATTGATGACAAGGAGGATGCAACGATGAACATCGCAGTTTTATTTGGCGGAAAGTCTTCCGAACATGAAGTTTCCCGCAATTCGGTCTGTAATGTATTGAATTGCTTAAATCGAGAAAAATATACCGTTTATACCGTCGGCATCACCAAGGAGGGCGCCTGGTATCTCACCGACGCTACCCAAGAGGAGATCAAAAGCGGTGCCTGGGAAGAGCGGGCGGATAATGAAGCCGCCTGGATCCTGCCCGACCCTTCGGTGAAGGGGCTGTATACCGCAAGCGGTAAGAAGATCGCTATTGATTGCGCCTATCCGGTTTTGCACGGTAAAAACGGTGAGGATGGCGCCATCGCCGCCCTTTTCCAATTGGCAGGCATCCCTCAGGTGACCACCACCATGACCAGCGCCGCCAATTCCATGGATAAGGCGCTGACCAAGTTGATCTGTGAGCAGGCGGGTATTCCGCAGGCTAAATGGACCTTTCTCTATAGCCGCGAGCTTGCGGATATGGAGAGCGCCGTTGCCAAGGCAGAGGCGGCATTGCCTTATCCCATCTTTGTGAAGCCTGCCAGTGCAGGCAGCAGTGTGGGCATCAGCAAATGCCATGACCGCGCCGAGCTGATCAAGGGTCTTACCCTTGCGGCAGAGCATGACTTTAAGATCGTCCTGGAAGAAACAGTCGTGGGGCGCGAGGTAGAGATCGCGGTTCTCGGTAATGAGGATCCCATAGCCTCGGTGGTAGGCGAAATTGCTCCTGCCGCGGAGTTTTACGATTACGATGCCAAATATAATGATGCCAATTCTCTGCTCTTCATTCCCGCCCGCATCAGCGAGCAGGAGAGCGAACTGTTGCGGGAGACGGCAAAAAAAGTGTTCTGCGCTATGGAATGTGCCGGTCTTGCGCGGGTGGACTTCTTCTTAAAAGAAGATGGTCAGCCCGTCTTCAATGAACTAAACACCATCCCCGGCTTTACCAATATCAGTATGTATCCGAAGTTGATGGAAGCCTCCGGCGTTTCCGGTGAGGAACTGCTGGATCGGCTGATCACCTTCGCCATTGAAAGAGAGTAATCTTATGAACCGTAACGCACCCATCGGGGTGTTCGACAGCGGCCTGGGAGGGCTGACCGCCCTTCGGCAACTGCAAAAAGAACTGCCCCATGAAAATTTCATCTATTTCGGCGATACCGCCCGGGTGCCTTACGGTGGGCGGGATAAAGAAACCCTGCGCACCTTCGCCCAAAGCGATATTGCCTTGTTGCAATCCTTTGGCGTGAAGGCGATTTTGGTTGCCTGCGGCACCCTTTCTTCCGTTCTGCTGGAGGAGATCAAGGGCGATTATTCCATCCCCTTGGTCGGCGTTGTGAAGAGCGCTGCCGCGGCTGCCGCTGAAAAGGGCGAGCGGATCGCCGTTTGGGGGACCGCCGCATCCATCGGCTCCGGTGCTTATGCAAGGGAAGTGGAGGCCTTGGGCAAAAAGGCGGTTGCTGCCGTTGCCTGCCCTAAATTGGTGCCGTTGATCGAAGGCGGCCATACCGCTCCCGACTATCCCGAGACCCAAGCCGCCGTCGCCGAGTATCTGGCTCCCGTTTCGGAAGCAAATGCCAATGTACTGATTTTGGGCTGTACCCATTATCCGCTGTTGGAAAAGGCGATCCGCGCCCAGAGCGATGTGCTCCTCATTAATTCCGGGAAAGAAAGCGTTCGCGCTTTAAAAGAAACCCTTGCTGCCGCCAATCTCTTGAAAGAGGAAGGGGCGGGCAATACCCGTTATCTGGTCAGCGGGGATGCAGACTCCTTTGCCAAGCAGGGCAGTGCCTTTATGGGCGAAGACCTTTTCGGAAAGGTGGAGCAAGCCCATGCCTGAGAGTAAAACTGTTTCTGTACTGATGACCACCTCCCAGAAGGTGGGGGATGAGCGGGATACCCAAACCGCCGAACTGCGCGGTCAACTTTGGTTTAAGGAAAACTCCGTGCACCTAATCTATGAAGAGGAAAAGACCAAGACCCATCTTCGGATCGGGGACAAGCTGGTGCATATCCACCGCCTGGGCGAACTTTCCGGCGACCTATGGTTTGCCGAAGGAGAGGAGCGGGATACCCGCTATGAAACGCCCTATGGGCGGATGATCTTAACCATCCATACCCATCGGATCCGATGGGATCAAAAGAAATTAACGCTGGCGATCCGCTATAATATTATGATAGAGGGTCAGTTGGCAAGTATGAATGAAATGACGATCCAAATGAAAGAGGTAGACCAATGAAAAATCCGATCAATGAAATGATGAATACCATTCGGGCATTGCTGCTGGAAAGCTATGCCGCCTGCGTCAGCGACGGCAGCCTTCCCGAGGCCGAACTGCTCCCTTTTGATATTGAGCAACCCCGCGATCCGCAGAACGGCGATTTCTCCAGCAACTTTGCTATGAAGAATGTGCGTGTGCTGAAAAAAGCCCCGCAGATGATCGGCAATCTGCTGGCGGAGCATCTGCCTGCCTGCCCCGAAATTGAGCGGGCAGAGGTGGCGGGCCCCGGTTTCTTAAATTTCTATCTGAGCGGTGCTTATTTTGCGGAGGTGGCCAAAACCGCCGCCGCACTGGGCGCGGAATACGGGAAGACCGACCGCCTCAACGGCGAGAAGATCATGGTGGAATTTGTATCCGCCAATCCCACCGGCCCCATGCATATGGGCAACGCCCGCGGCGGTGTTGTGGGCGATAGTCTTGCCAATGTCCTGGCATGGGCAGGCGCCAATGTCCATAAGGAATTTTATGTTAATAACGCCGGCAATCAGGTTTCTCTCTTTGGTCTTTCTCTTTATACCCGCCTGCAGCAGCTGCTTCATGGCGAGGATTCGGTGGAATTTCCTGAAAATGGCTACCATGGCGATGATATCCGCGCCCTTGCCAAGGCTTATTTAGAGGAGCATCCCGAAGCCACTGAGGAAGCGGAAGAGGTTGTGACCTCTAAATTGATCGCATTCGGTCTGGAGCGTAATATCGCCCGTATGAAGACCGATCTTGCCAAATATAAGATCCATTATGATGAATGGTTCTTGGAATCCACCCTCCATGAGAGCGGCTATGTGGCAGAAACCGTGAAACTGCTGGAAGACCGCGGCTGGCTCTATGAGCAGGAAGGTGCCAAATGGTTTAAGGCCAGCGAGTTTGGCTGTGAAAAGGACGAAGTGTTGGTGAAAGCCAACGGCTTCTATACCTATTATGCGGTGGATATCGCATACCATCGGAACAAGTTTGAAAAGCGTCGGTTTGACCGCTGTATCGACGTTTTCGGTGCCGACCATCATGGTCATACCCTGCGTTTCAAGGCGGCGATGGCTGCCATCGGTCAGGATCAGGAAAAACTGCAGTTTGTTCTGATGCAGTTGGTTCGGCTGATGAAGGACGGCGAGATCGTGAGAATGTCCAAGCGTACCGGCAAGAGCATTACCCTCTCCGATCTGCTGGATGAGATCCCCGCCGATGCCGCCCGTTTCTTCTTTAATATGAATCGGTGTGACAGTGCCATGGACTTCGATCTTGGCCTTGCCTTGAAGCAGGATAATGAAAACCCCCTCTATTATGTGCAGTATGCCCATGCGAGAATTTGTTCTATTATCCGTACCATGGAAGAGTTGGGCGTAACGTATGCCGATCAACCCATTGATGCCGCGCAGTTTGCCACCAATGAGGAGCGGGCATTGATCCGCGCCATTGCCAACTTCCCCGAAGAGATCGCGGCCTGCGCCGATGCCTTGGAGACCTCCCGCCTGACCCATTATGTGATGCAGGTGGCCTCCTGCTTCCATACTTTCTATAACGCCTGCCGCATCAAAGGGGAAGAGGAAGCGGTGCGGGATGCCCGCCTGGCCCTTTGCGTGGCGACAAAAAATACCATCGCCAATGCCCTTGCTATTATGAGTATCGACGCACCTGAAAAGATGTGATCCATCCTTATTTATATAAGGAAAATAAAAAAATCAAAAAAACACTTGCATTTTGAGAAAGTGTATGCTATTATATTATGGCACAAAACGGATAGTCCTCTGCCATTGCTCGCACGAATGTCCGATGATTAAAGGAGGAACTGTAAAATGGATTTGTTAAAAGCAGTTACGAATGAGCAATTAAAGAACGAAGTTCCCGCTTTGAATATCGGTGATACCGTGCGTGTCAGCGTAAAGATCAAAGAGGGCAACAAAGAGCGTATCCAGGCTTTCGAGGGTACCATCATTTCGAAGCACAACAACGGTATTTCTTCCACCTTCACCGTTCGCCGTGTAGCCTATGGCTGCGGCGTGGAGAGAACCTTCCTGGTTCATTCCCCCAACGTTGCAAAGGTTGAAGTTGTTCGCAGCGGTAAGGTTCGCCGTGCGAAGCTGTATTATCTGCGTGATCGCGTAGGTAAGGCTGCCCGCGTAAAGCAGAAGGTATAATTACCAACCCAAAAAAGAGAACAGCATTGTCTTCGGGCAATGCTGTTTTTTATTTTTTATAAAAAATCTCTTGACAAGCCTCTTTACAAATGCTAAAATATTAAACTGCATCATAATGGAAAAATATCGCCTTGAGAGGCTTGGATATGTAGAAATTTCCAAGAAATTTCGCCCATTTATAGTGCAAAACAGAGAAATTCTTTCAATTATAAAAGAAACGGAGTGATTGATGGATGCCGAGAGAAAAAATCTTGGGCAAAAACACAAGAATGAGCTTCAATAAGATCGATGAGATCTTAGAGATGCCCAATCTGATCGAGATCCAGAAGAATTCCTATAATTGGTTCCTGGAGGAAGGTCTCAAAGAGGTCTTTGAGGATGTTTCCCCCATCACCGATTATTCCGGTAACCTGGTATTGGATTTTCTGGACTTCAGCATGAATGAGCCCCCGAAGTACAGTGTGGTGGAATGCAAGTCCCGCGATACCACCTATGCTGCCCCCATTCAGGCGGTCGTGCGCCTGACCAATAATGAGACGGGTGAGCTCAAAGAGCAGGAGATCTATATGGGCGATTTCCCGCTGATGACCGAAAGCGGCACCTTTGTGATCAACGGTGCAGAGCGTGTTGTGGTCTCCCAGCTGGTTCGTTCCCCCGGTATCTATTATTCCAAGGAGCTGGACAAGGGCGGTAACCCCCTCTATAAGACCCAGGTGATCCCCAACCGCGGCGCCTGGCTGGAGTATGAGACCGATTCTTTCGATGTGATCTATACCCGCATTGATAAGAACCGTAAACTTCCCATTACCACCTTCATCCGCGCATTGGGCTATTTCGCTTCCCGCGATGCCTATAGCCCCTTCCGCTCCATGGACCTTGGCAATAACGCTACCATTACCGATCTTTTCGGCAACGGTGCCTTCATCGCCAAGACTCTGGAAAAGGATATTGCTCACGATGTCAACGAAGGCTTGATCGAAGTTTATAAGAAGCTGCGTCCCGGTGAGCCTGCTGCTGTTGAAAGCGCAGTGACCCACCTGACCAATCTGTTCTTCGACGATAAGCGTTATGATCAGTCCCGCGTTGGTATCCATAAATATAATATGAAGATGGCGCTGGCTGAGCGTCTGATTCATCATGTCACCGCAGAGCCTGTAATCGCGCCCATGACCGGTGAGGTTTTGGCCGATGCCGGTGTGAAGATCGACCGCGCCTTGGCGCAGATCATTGAAGACGCAGGCGTTTTCAATGTGAAACTGCAGGTAGGGGATACCGTTATCAATGTATTCTCTAATGGTATGGTCGATGCCTCCAAGTTCCTCTCCTTTGATCCTCTGGAGTGCGGTCTTAATGAACGGGTCCGTTTCACCGTTCTGAAAGAGATCCTCGACAGTTGCGAGACCGAGGAGCAGATCAAGGAACAATGCAACCTCCGTCGCATGGAGCTGATTCCCAAGCATATCATCGTCGACGATATGCTGGCAACCGTTAGCTACCTGATCGGTCTGACCCATGGTGTTGGCACTTTTGATGATATCGACCATTTGGGCAACCGTCGTATCCGCGGCGTTGGCGAACTGCTGCAAAATCAGTTCCGTATCGGCTTTGCCCGTATGGAGCGTACCATTAAAGAGAGAATGTCCCTGCAGGATACCGAGTCGGTAACGCCCCAGGCGCTGATCAATGTCCGCCCTGTGGTTGCCGCCATTAAGGAATTCTTCGGTTCTTCTCCCTTGTCCCAGTTCATGGATCAGAATAACCCCTTGGCGGAGCTGACCCATAAGCGTCGTTTGTCTGCTCTGGGTCCCGGCGGTCTGAGCCGTGACCGCGCAGGCTTCGAGGTCCGCGATATTCACTATACTCATTACGGCAGAATGTGCCCCATTGAGACCCCTGAAGGTCCCAACATCGGTCTGATTTCCTATCTGGCTTCCTATGCCCGCATTAATGAGTACGGTTTCATTGAGGCTCCCTATCGCCGTGTAGATAAAGAAACCGGCGTGGTTACCGATGAGATCGTTTATATGGCAGCTGATGTGGAAGATGCTTATGTGATCGCTCAGGCGAATGAGCCCTTGGATGAGAAGGGTCGTTTTGTCCGTGAGCGGGTGGCGGCCCGCCGTCAGGAAGAGATCATCGAGATCGAGGCGAAAGCCATCGATTTTGTGGACGTTTCTCCCCGTATGATGGTTTCCTCCGCAACTGCCATGATCCCCTTCTTGGAGAACGACGACGCAAACCGCGCTCTGATGGGTGCAAACATGCAGCGTCAGGCAGTACCTCTTCTCCGTCCCGAGGCTCCTGTTGTGGGTACCGGCATGGAGTATAAGATCGCTCACGATAGCGGCGTCTGCGTTGTTTCCAAGCGCGCCGGTACCGTTGAGTTCGTTTCCGCCGATAAGATTGTGATCAATGTGGGCGGCGGCGAGAAGGACGAATATGAACTGACCAAGTTCCTCCGCTCCAACCAGGGCACCTGTATTAACCAGAAGCCCATTGTCAGCGTTGGCGAGATGATCGAGGCAGACCAGATCATTGCAGACGGCCCTTCTACTCAGAATGGTGAGATCGCTCTGGGTCGGAATATGCTGATCGGCTTTATGACCTGGGAAGGTTATAACTATGAGGACGCCGTTCTCTTGAATGAGCGCCTTGTAAAAGAAGATATTTATACTTCGATCCATATCGAAGAGTATGAGATCGAAGCCAGAAGCACCAAACTGGGTCCCGAAGAGATCACCCGCGATATTCCCAATGTGGGCGAGGATGCTTTGAAGGATCTGGATGCCAGCGGTATTATCCGCATCGGTGCCGAGGTGCGCTCCGGTGATATCTTGGTAGGTCGTGTTACCCCCAAGGGCGAGACCGAACTGACCGCAGAAGAAAAACTGCTGCGTGCCATCTTCGGCGAGAAAGCAAGAGAAGTGCGTGACACCTCTTTGCGTGTGCCCCATGGTGAATACGGCACCATCGTGGATGTAAAGATCTTTACGCAGGAGAATAGTGATGAACTGTCTCCCGGCGTGAATAAGGTGGTTCGCGTTTATATTGCCCAGAAGCGTAAGATCAGCGTGGGCGATAAGATGGCAGGCCGCCATGGTAATAAGGGCGTTATTTCCCGTATCCTGCCTCAGGAGGATATGCCCTTCCTGCCTGATGGTACTCCTTTGGATATCGTATTGAATCCCTTGGGCGTACCTTCCCGTATGAATATCGGTCAGGTATTGGAGGTCCATCTGGGCTATGCTGCTAAGGCTCTTGGCTGGAAGGTCATGACCCCCGTTTTCGACGGTGCAGTAGAGAGCGATATCCGCGAGTGCTTGAAGAAAGCAGGCAAGCGGGAAGACGGTAAGACCGTTCTTTATGACGGCCGTACCGGTGAACCCTTCGATAACCCTGTTACTGTTGGTTATATGTACTTCCTCAAACTCCATCACTTGGTTGATGATAAGATCCATGCCCGTTCCACCGGCCCCTACAGCCTGGTTACCCAGCAGCCTCTGGGCGGTAAGGCTCAGTTCGGCGGTCAGCGTTTTGGTGAGATGGAAGTTTGGGCGCTGGAAGGTTATGGCGCCGCTTCGATCCTGCAGGAGATCCTGACGGTGAAGTCCGACGATGTGGTCGGTCGTGTGAAAGCATTTGAAGCCATTGTGAAGGGTCAGAATATTCCCGAACCCGGCATCCCCGAATCCTCTAAGGTTTTGGTGAAGGAACTGCAATCTCTTGCTTTGGACTTCAAGTGCCTGGATAAGAATATGGAAGAGATCGACCTGCGCGATACCTTTGAGGACGACGACAGCGATGTCTATGAAGCCCGCTTCCGCGAGCGCGCCAAAGATGGTACCGACATGGCGAATATGTTTGATGATGAAGACTCCGCCGCTGCTCCTTCCGCCGAGGAAGAGCCGGAGGACAACGACTGGTCCGAGCCCGAAGAGCTGGACAGCCAATATGACGATGAGCCCGAGGAAGATTTCTACGCTTCCGAGGACGACGAATAATCGCCGTATAGGATCAAGTTCGAAAGGAGTTAATATCTTAAATGGAATATAATATGTTTAATGCCGTAAAAATCGGTTTGGCATCTCCCGATAAGATCCGCGAATGGTCCTACGGTGAGGTTACCAAGCCCGAAACCATTAACTACCGCACCCTCAAGCCCGAAAAGGACGGTCTGTTCTGCGAAAAGATCTTTGGGCCCACCAAGGACTGGGAGTGCCATTGCGGTAAGTATAAGAGAATCAAATTTAAGGGTAAGATCTGCGAAAAGTGTGGTGTTGAGGTTACCAAAGCCAAGGTCCGCCGTGAGCGGATGGGTCATATCGAGTTGGCTGCCCCTGTATCTCATATTTGGTACTTTAAGGGCATTCCTGCCCGTATGGGTCTGATGCTGGATGTATCCCCTAAGGATCTGGAAAAGGTTCTTTATTTCGATTCTTATATCGTTGTGGATCCCGGCGCAACCCCCTTGCTGAAAAAGCAGATTCTCAATGACAGCGAGTATGCCCAGTATAAAGAGCGTTATGAGGATGACTTTACCGCTCTGATGGGCGCAGAAGCCATCAAAATGTTGCTCTCCGAGATCGACTTGGAGGAATTGGTTGCCGAACTCAAAGAAGAGTTGGAGACCGCTTCCGGTCAAAAGAAGAGCCGCTTGGTCAAGAGAATGGAAGTGGCAGAAGCCTTCCGTCTCTCCGGCAACCGTCCCGAGTGGATGATCATGGATGTGATCCCTGTAATTCCTCCCGAGATCCGTCCGATGGTTCAGTTGGACGGCGGTCGTTTTGCCACCTCCGACCTGAACGATCTGTATCGTCGGGTTATCAATCGTAACAATCGTTTGAAGAGACTGCTGGAACTGGGTGCTCCTGAAGTCATCGTCCGCAATGAGAAGCGGATCTTGCAGCAGGCTGTAGATGCGTTGATTGATAACGGTCGCCGCGGCAGACCTGTTACCGGTCAGAATAACCGTCCTTTGAAGTCCCTCTCCGATATGCTGAAGGGTAAGCAGGGTCGGTTCCGTCAGAACCTGTTGGGTAAGCGTGTAGACTATTCCGGCCGTTCCGTTATCGTGGTTGGACCCGAACTGAAGATTTATCAGTGCGGTCTGCCCAAGGAAATGGCAATCGAATTGTTCAAACCCTTCGTAATGAAGAAACTGGTGTCCGACGGTTTGGCAACCAACGTAAAATCTGCCAAGAAGATGGTGGAGCGGATGCGCAAAGAAGTTTGGGATGCGCTGGAGAGTGTTATCAAGGATCATCCCGTTCTCTTGAACCGTGCACCTACCCTTCATAGATTGGGTATTCAGGCGTTTGAACCTGTGCTGGTTGAAGGTCGTGCGCTGAAACTTCATCCGCTTGTTTGCTCTGCATTTAATGCTGACTTTGACGGTGACCAGATGGCTGTCCACGTTCCGCTTTCGCCTGAAGCACAGAGCGAAGCGCGCTTCCTGATGCTTTCGGCAAATAACCTCTTAAAGCCGCAGGATGGTAAGCCGGAAGTCGGATCGTAGCCATGTCGT
>JAZNGR010000189.1:0-6140 GCA_045576575.1 Eubacteriales bacterium | reverse complement strand
CGATATTATCGCCATTCGCCATCCCAAGGAGGGCGCGCCCCTGGTGGCGGCCATGAATGCCTCCATCCCGGTGATCAACGCAGGCAACGGCGGCCATAACCACCCCACCCAGACCTTGGCAGACCTTCTGACCATCTGGCGGGAAAAGGGGCGGTTTACTGGCCTCACCATCGGCCTTTGCGGGGATCTGAAGTTCGGGCGTACCGTTCATTCGCTGATCGCCGCTATGGCGCGGTATACCGGCAATAAGTTTGTGCTGATCTCCCCCGAGGAGCTGAAGCTTCCCAGCTATGTGAAGAAGGATATTCTCCAAAAGAATAACATTCCCTTTACCCAGACCACTGATCTGGAGGGCGCTCTGCCGGAACTGGATATTCTGTATATGACCCGCGTTCAGCGGGAGCGGTTCTTCAATGAAGAGGATTATCTGCGGCTGAAGGATAGTTATATCCTGACCCCCGAGAAACTGGAAAAGGCCAATCCCGAGATGAAGATCCTGCATCCCCTGCCCCGCGTCAATGAGATCAGCCTTGGGGTAGATGCCGATCCCCGTGCCGTCTATTTCAAGCAGGTCTTAAACGGAAAATATATGCGGATGGCGCTGATCTTAAAATTACTGGAGGTGGAGTAAGATGAAAATTGATGCCATTAAAGACGGAATCGTCATCGATCATATCACCGCCGGTAAGGCCATGGAGCTGTATCGCCTGTTAAAGCTTTCCAAAATGGACTGTCCTGTGGCCATTATGCAGAATGTGCAGAGCCGCAAGATGGGCAGTAAGGATATTATCAAGATCAACGGAGAGTTTGATCTTGATATGGATATTCTGGGCTATGTGGATCCCAATGCTACCGTTAATATTATCAAAGACGGCGCATTGGCGGAAAAGAGAACCATCGGTCTGCCTCAAAAACTGACCAATGTGATCTTCTGTAAAAATCCCCGCTGTATTACCACCACGGAGCAGGAACTGCCCCATATCTTTAACCTGACCGATCAGGAAAACCGTGTTTATCGGTGTGCTTACTGCGAGACCAAAGCAAAATAAGGAGCGCCCGCTGAAAATGGTGCAGACCAACAGAAAAGAAGCCTCCGTTGGGGAGGCTTCTTTTCTGTCTTTTCGCCGATGTGACCGCTCGGCGGATCTCATACGCCTTCGGGATCGCCTCGGCAAAATCTGCATCCATTTTGAGCGGGCTTTATTCGGCATACAGTATAAAAAGGAGCCTTACGGCTCCTTTTTTATTTAATTTTCACTTCTTAACAGCCCGTATTGCCCGTCCTTGCGGCGGTAAACAACACTGACCTTATCGGTCTCGCTGTCGAGGAACATAAAGAAATTATGATCCAAAAGGTTCATCTGCATAATGGCTTCGTCCAGATCCATGGGCCGCAGAAAGATCTCTTTTGTTTTCACTAAATTGAAATCCTCTTCGCCCTCTTCCCAGGGGTCAAAATCGGGAAGTTCGGTATAAAGGGTCTTGGTAAGGCGGGTCTTATTTTTGCGCACCTGACGGATGATCAGATCAATGATCTCATCCAATGCCAGCATTTTATCAATGGCGCTGCGCTCTCCGCGAAAGATCATGCCATGATCTTTCACCGTAACTTCTACCGTTACTTCCTCCCGCACCACCGTAAAGGTGACGGCGGCGGTGGCCTCCTCTGTAAAGAATTTGTCCAGCTTTGCCAGTTTGCGTTCCACCAGCAGCTTTTCTTGGTCGGAAAGGCTCAGCTTCTTCGTTACATAGGTCATCTTCATAGAGGTCACTCCTAACTATATGAAATTGCGGAGAAGGTCTTTCTCCTTGTCTATATTTTACCATAGAATGTTTCTAAAATTCAATAGGTATTTCCATTTTTTACATCCCGTTCATCAATTTTGGCAAAGGGTACCGACTCTGCCAAACTTTTAGAAATTGCGTTGAAATTATTGACTTGAAAGTCCGGATTTAGTATAATAAATATGTTAACGAGTTTGGAGGCATTAGATCATGGCAGTTTCGGATTTTCCCAGAGTGTTGACCCATCTTCGCAAAGAGGCGGGCATTTCTCAAAAGAAAGCAGCGGAAGCGTTGGGTATTTCTCAAGCGTTGCTTTCCCATTATGAGAAGGGCATTCGGGAGTGCGGGCTGCTTTTTTTAGTGCGTGCCGCGGATTATTATGGCGTATCGGTGGATTATCTCTTGGGTCGCTCTTTGGAGAAGAACGGCTCCGCCATTCTGCTGGAAGAAGTTCCCGATGAAGATGCTGCAGGGCAGGGGAACCGGGGTGCAGGTAGCCTGCTTCCGGTGCTCAATAAGAAATTGATCTGTAATTCTGTTACGGTAGTAGAGGATCTTTTGGGTGCTTCGGGCGATAAGAATCTGATTAATAAGGTGTCGATGTATCTGCAGATCAGCGTGTATCAGATGTTCCGTCGCCTTTATAACGGCAATGCTGAAAACCCGCAAACCTTCTTTGGCGCGGAAGAGGAACTTTACGGGCTGATGTCTGATACCGCCATGAAAAATCTGGAAGTGGAAATCCAAAGGCTATTAAAAAAATGTGCGCTTCCGGCCATGGATGAAGAAACATTACGGGCAAAATACCCGATGTTTGCTACCTCGCTGTTGACGTTGTTGCAAAATGCAGAAACCGCCATCGGCGCGAGAAAGAAATGAAAAAACGGCTCTGTATCAAAGGATACAGAGCCGTTTATTGTTGTAAAAATGCGGTGTAAAATTACACCATTTTAAACATTCGCAGGGCATTTTCATCGGTGATGCGCTCGATCTCCTCGGCGGTGGTGCCGCGGAGATCCGCAATGCATTTTGCCACCTCCGGCAGGTAGAGGGCCGAGTTGCGCTTGCCCCGATAGGGGGTGGGGGCGAGATAGGGGCTGTCGGTCTCCAGCATCAGCCGATCGGCGGGAACCGCCGCCGCAACCTCCTTGGCCACCCGCGCGTTTTTAAAGGTCACAACACCGCCCATGGAGATGGACCAGCCTAAAGCCACCACTTCGCGAAGGGATTCCACCGATCCGCTGTAGCAATGAAAGATGCCGGTATTGCGGGGATGCTCCCGCAGAATATCCAGGGTGTCCTTCATGGCATCGCGGCTGTGGATCACCACGGGAAGGTTCAGTTCCTCCGCCAGCTCCAATTGAGCGTGAAACCATTTTTTCTGAGCCGCTCTGGAGGCGGTGTCGTAGTAATAATCCAGCCCGATCTCCCCGATGGCCACTACCTTGGGGTGCTTCGCCATCTTCCGCAGGCGCTCCATGCCTTCCTCTTCCAATTCCGCCACATCATGGGGATAGATCCCCACCGAGGCGTAGATGAAATCGTTTTCCTCCGCCAGGCGGATGGCATTCTCGCAGGCTTCATGGGAGCAGCCGGAATTGATGAGCCGCCGGATCCCGGCGGCTCTTAATTGTTGGATCAGTTCTTGGCGATCATCGTCGAAACGAACATCGTCCAGATGAGCGTGCACATCGATCATCGGATCACCGCACCCGCTTCTAAGGAATCGTCTAAGAAGACGACCTTGACGCCGTCTTTACTGTCGGCGGCCAGCAGCATTCCCTCGCTTAAGGTACCCCGCAGCTTGGCAGGTGCCAGGTTATCCACTAAGATCACCGTCTTTCCGATCAGTTCCTCGGGCTTATAGTATTGGGCGATGCCGGAAAGCACTTGCTTTTCTCCTTGCCCGTTGTTGACCTTCATCACTAAAAGCTTATCGCTCTTGGGCAGGGGCTCGCAGGAGAGGATCTTTGCTGCCCGCAGGGCAACTTTTGCAAAATCCTCAATGCCGATGGTGGCAATCCCTTCGGGTTTCTGTTCTTCCTTCTTAGGTGCTTCTGCCTTTTTCTTAGCCTCATTGGCGGCATTGATCTCTTCCAATTTCTTGGGGATATCAATGCGGGCAAAGAGAATTTCGGGTTTACCTACCTGAGCACCTGCTTTGCCGAATACCTTGGCGTCTTCCAAAGTTTGCTCGCCAACACCGATCTGAGCAAAGATCTTCTCGGCGGTTTCGGGCATGAAGGGTTTTAAGAGTGCAGCCGCAATGCGGATACATTCCAAAAGATTATAGAGAACCGTTGCCAGCCGTTCGTGATCGCCATCGGGTTTGCCGAGGATCCAGGGCTCGGTTTCATCCACATATTTATTGGCACGGCGCAGCAGGGTAAAGATCTCGTCGATGGCATCGGCAATATGCACCGCATCCATCTTTTCTTCCACCTTTACGGCGGTTTCCAAAGCAACGGCTTTCAGCTCCCGATCCAGATCGGTCTCGGCATCGGGAGTGCGAATCTCTCCGCCGAAATACTTATTGGTCATGGAAACGGTGCGATTGACCAAATTGCCCAAAATGTTGGCAAGATCGGCGTTGATACGCTCCATCATCAGTTCATAGGAGATGATACCGTCGCTGGCATAGGGAATCTCATGAAGCACAAAATAGCGTACCGCATCTACTCCAAAGAGATCTACCAAATCATCGGCATACAGCACATTGCCCTTGGATTTACTCATCTTCCCGTCGCTCATGATCAGCCAGGGATGACCGAATACCTGCTTGGGCAGGGGCTCGCCCAGCGCCATCAGGATGCAGGGCCAGTAGATGGTATGGAACCGCACAATGTCTTTACCGATCAAATGCATATCGGCAGGCCAATAGTGCTTATATTCCTCCGAATGATTGCCCTCGGGATCATAGCCCGCGAAGGTGATATAGTTGGAAAGCGCATCAATCCAAACGTAAACCACATGACCGGGATCAAAGTCCACCGGAATCCCCCAATTGAAGGAGGTGCGGGAAACGCAAAGATCCTGCAGACCGGGCTTGATGAAGTTATTGATCATTTCATTCTTGCGGGCAGGGGGCCAGATGAATTCGGGATGGCTTTCGATATGCTCCTCCAATTTCTTGGCGTATTTGGAAAGTTTGAAGAAATAGGCTTCTTCTTTGGCGGGATGCACTTCTCTGCCGCAGTCGGGGCACTTGCCGTCTACCAGCTGGCTTTCGGTGAAGAAAGATTCGCAGGGGGTGCAATACATCCCCTCGTATTCACTTTTATAGATATCGCCCTGCTCATAGAGCTTTTTGAAGATCTGCTGGATCTTCTTTTCGTGCATGGGATCGGTGGTGCGGATAAAGCGGTCATAGGTGGTGTTCATCAGATCCCAGATCCGCTTGATCTCGCCGGCGATGCCGTCTACATGCTGCTGGGGAGTGATGCCCGCAGCCTCGGCTTTGAGCTGGATCTTCTCGCCATGCTCATCGGTGCCGGTCTGGAAACACACATCATAGCCCTGCATCCGCTTAAAGCGCGCGATGGCATCTGCCAAAACGATCTCATAGGTGTTGCCGATATGAGGTTTGGCAGAGGTATAGGCAATGGCGGTGGTCAAATAATATTTTTGAGCCATAGGAACAGTCCTCCTTGCGTGAAATACAAACATTACAAAGTATTTTAGCATATAATATACCCTTTTTCAAGATTTACTCTTGAAAAAATATAGTATGTGATGTAAAATAATAGCAGAAATTTAAGAAAAGGAAGGATTCTTATCATGAATATTTTAGTTGAAATGTCTGCCCGTCATGTTCATCTGACTGCCGAGGCAGTAGAGATCCTTTTCGGCAAGGGCGCAACTCTTACCGAAAAGCGGGAACTTTCTCAGCCCGGTCAGTATCTTTGCGAGGAGCGTGTGGAACTGATCGGACCTAAAAAGTCCATCGGGAATGTCAGCGTTCTGGGTCCCACTCGTCCTGAAAATCAGGTAGAGATCTCTTTGACCGACGCGCGCACTTTGGGCGTAGAAGCCCCCATCCGCATGAGCGGTGATGTAAAGGGTAGCGGTGCAGTAACTGTGAAGGGTCCCTGCGGTGAGATCGTGCTGGAAGAGGGCGTTATCGCTGCTCAGCGTCATATCCATATGATTCCCGAAACTGCTGAAAAGTTGGGCGTGAAAGACGGTCAGGTTGTTTCCGTTAAAGTGACCGGCGAGCGTGAAGTAACCTTTGGCGCTACCGTAATTCGCGTTTCCCCCAAGTTTGCCGATGCGATGCATATTGATACCGATGAGGCCAATGCGGTTGCGCTGCCCCGCAATGCCGAAGGCGAAATCATCCTGTAAGTTTACATAAT
>JAZNGR010000188.1:0-1918 GCA_045576575.1 Eubacteriales bacterium | reverse complement strand
CCCCACAGAAAATACGGGCGAGTTTAGATGCAGATTTTCGTTTCTTTCATCCCGAAGGCGTATGCGATACGCCGAGTGGTGAAAAAACGGAAAAGACATAAAAAGACCACCGAAAATCGGTGGTCTTTAAAATGTCGGTCTGCGCTAAAATCGCCCTTATTTTGCGAAGTCGATGGCGCGGGACTCCCTAATCAGATGTACTTTGATCTGACCGGGATACTCCAACTCACTCTCGATCTTCTTGGCGATATCATGGGAGAGAACGGTGAGCTTATCGTCGCTGACCTTCTCGGGGTTCACTACGATGCGGATCTCGCGGCCTGCCTGAATGGCAAAAGTCTTTTCCACACCGGGGAAGGAGTTTGCCAGTTCTTCCAGCTTCTCCAACCGCTTAATATAATTTTCCAGATTCTCGCGGCGAGCGCCGGGACGGGCGGCGGAGATGGCATCGGCCGCTTGGACGATGGCATCATAGATGGTCACTGTTTCCACATCGCCATGGTGGGCAGCGATGGCATGAACCACCGTTTCGTTTTCCTTATACTTTTTGGCGATATCCACACCGATCTGAATATGGGAGCCTTCCATTTCGAAGTCCACACTCTTACCGATATCGTGGAGCAAGCCTGCCCGCTTGGCGAGGGTTACATCAGCGCCCATTTCAGCCGCCAAAAGACCGCTGAGCTGAGACACTTCGATGGAGTGATTGAGTACATTCTGACCATAGCTGGTGCGGTATTTCTGCCGACCCAGCAGTTTGATCAGATCGGGGTGCAAACCATGAACGCCGGTTTCGAAGGTCGCGCGTTCGCCTTCTTTCTTCATGGCAACTTCCAGATCTCTCTTGACCTTTTCCACCGTCTCTTCAATGCGAGCGGGATGGATGCGTCCGTCGGAGATGAGTTTCTCTAAGGTCTGGCGCGCCACCTCGCGACGAATGGGATCAAAACTGGAAAGCGTAATGGCCTCAGGGGTATCGTCGATAATGAGATCTACGCCGGTGATGGTCTCCAAAGTACGAATGTTCCGACCTTCACGACCAATGATGCGGCCCTTCATCTCATCGCTGGGCAATACCACCACCGATACGGTGGATTCCACCACATGGTCGGCAGCACATTTTTGAATGGCCAGCGAAAGAAGGTGCTTTGCCTTCTCGTCGATATCCTCTTTAAATTTGTTTTCATGCTCGGAGATCCGAAGAGCATATTCATGCTCCAATTCGGAGTCCATCAGATGGAGCAACTCTGCCTTTGCGGCTTCGGCGGTATATCCGCTAATCCGCTCCAAAACCGAAATCTGGGCTTTTTTGACTTCCTCGACCTCTGCTTGCAGTTTTTCAACCTTTTTCTGCTTCTCGGAAAGGGCTTCTTCCTTGCGGTCGATGTTGTCGTACTTTTTGTCCAGCATTTCTTCTCTTTGCTGCAGCCGTTTTTCCTGCCGTGTTACCTCCACACGACGCTCTTTTAAATCTTTTTCCTGCTCGGTGCGCTCACGAAGCAATTCTTCCTTAGCCTCGATCAGAGCTTCCTTTTTCTTGGTGTTTGCAGTTTGGACAGCATCGTTGATAATGCGCTTTGCTTCTTCCTTGGCAGATCCGATCTGCTTTTCACCGGACTTCTTACGATATAAAAAGCCGGCAATGAACATCACAAAGCCCACGATAACAGCAACAATCACAACGGCGGCAACAACAAACCAAGTACTAAACATTTGCTGTACCTCCTGTTATGAAATTTTCGGTCGATTCCATAGGGTAGAGCGAGATATCCGAACCCGCCTCAAAACGGTATATTTCGGTGCTTTTTACACGCTTTATCCTCGCAAGGCGCCAGCCTTGCTTCATCTAAATCGAGCAAAAATCCCTCGAGATCTCCTCGTTTTGAGGTCGAAGATCTTAAAAAGTGCGGATTTTTGC
>JAZNGR010000187.1:0-26317 GCA_045576575.1 Eubacteriales bacterium | reverse complement strand
GCATTGATCACCGGTCCCAATATGGCGGGTAAATCCACTTATATGCGTCAGGTGGCGGTAATCGTTTTGATGGCGCAGATCGGCAGTTTTGTGCCGGCAAAGAGCGCTCATATCGGCATTGTGGACAAGATCTTTACCCGTGTTGGCGCATCGGATGATCTTTCTTCTGGGCAGTCTACCTTTATGGTGGAAATGACCGAAGTGGCTAATATCTTAAATAATGCCACCTCTTCATCGTTGCTGATTTTTGATGAAATCGGGCGCGGTACATCCACTTATGATGGCATGAGCATTGCTCGGGCGGTAATGGAATATGTCAATAATCCGAAAAAACTGGGCGCAAAAACCTTGTTTGCAACTCATTACCATGAACTTTGCGCCTTGGGTGATCAAGGAACCGGAATCGTGAATTTCAATATTGCGGTTAAGAAGCGGGGCGATGATATTGTCTTTTTGCGCAAGATTGTTCCCGGTGGAGCCGATCAAAGCTACGGTATTGAAGTGGCGGCGTTGGCCGGAGTGCGCAGCGAGGTTGTTAAGCGTGCAAAGGAGATCCTAAAGGAGATCGACAGCGGAATGATTTCTTTGGATCGTCCCATTAAAGAAACGCCTCAGGAAGAAGAGCAAATCAGCCTGGGTTATATGGAACAATGCGCGATTATTGAGCGTTTGAAGAATATGGACGTCAGTACGCTGACACCCATTGAAACCATGGGGATTCTTTATGAATTGACCCAAAAGGCAAAGGAGCTGTAATAGGATGTCAAAGATTCAAGTTTTGGATCAAGATATTGCAAATAAAATCGCCGCCGGCGAAGTGGTGGAGCGACCGGGGAGCGTCATTAAGGAATTGGTGGAAAATGCCATTGATGCCGGCGCGACTCATGTTACCGTGGAGATTAAAAACGGCGGAGTGACCTATATGCGAGTGACCGATAACGGTTGTGGTATGAATCGGGAAGATGCCAGAAATTGCTTTTTGCGTCATGCGACCAGCAAGATTCGAAATATTGCCGATCTCTACGCCATTGAAACTCTTGGCTTTCGCGGCGAGGCGCTTGCTGCGATTTCAGCAGTATCCAAAATTGAATTGATTACTTCTGCAAACGGGGAAGGAACCCGCTTAGTTTTAGAAGGCGGCAAAGAGATCTCCTGCGAGGAGACCGGTGCCCCGAGCGGCACTACCATTATTGTGGAAGACCTTTTCTTCAACACCCCTGCGCGGATGAAGTTTTTGAAAAGTGATCGCAGTGAGAGCAGTTATATTGCTGCTTTGATGGATCGCTTGGCTTTTTCGCGTCCGGATATTTCCTTTAAATTGATTCGTGATGGGAAGGTGACTCTTTCTACTGGCGGTAGCGGCAGTCTTTCTGAAGTGGTTTATGCGGTCTTCGGCAAAGAAGTTGCCAAAGGAATGCTGCAAGCAGATAGTGAAGCGCAGCAAGTGCGGGTTTATGGCTATGTAAGTGAGCCAACCACCACTAAACCTAATCGCAATTTTCAACTGTGTTATATAAACGGGCGTTTGGTTCGCAGTCAAACGGTGTTTGCTGCCATTGATCAAGCATATCGTAATGATTTGTTTCATGGTCGCCATCCTGTCTGCGTGATTAAAATCAATCTTCCGTATGGGCTGGTGGATGTTAATGTACATCCCAGCAAGATGGAAGTGAAATTTTCCAATGAAAAACTTATTTTTGATGCTGTCTATTTTGCGATCAAAAATGCGTTGAATAAACAAACCTTGAAAAAGGCTGCAGAAGAGGAGCGGACTTCTGCTCCCAAGATCCCGGTTGTTCCCCCTGTGGTAAAACCTGCGGTAAAAAAAGAGGATCCTTATGCCGCTGTTACCGTTTTGGAAAAACCGGAACCGGTGCTGCCGATTCGAGAACCGATTCCCGCGGCGGTGAAGAAGGAAAATACAGAAGAGTATTTTGTTGATCTACCGAAAAAACCGGCGTTTTCACTGGAAAGTAATGATGCTTTACACACAAGACCGGTAAAGGCGCAATTCAAGGAACCACCTGCGGTTGCGCCTGTCGTTGAGACGGTTCAGCAAGCAATTGTTGAGGAAATGGAAGCAATTCCTTACCGATACATCGGCGAAGTATTTAACGCCTATTTATTGGTGGAAAGCGGCGATCAAATGTATCTTATTGATAAACATGCCGCTCATGAACGAATGATTTTTGAACGACTTTTAAAGGAAAATAAGGAGAGCAAACCTGCTCAGCAAGCGTTGCTTGTTCCTGAAAAAGTCCATCTATCCCAAGAAGAACTGACGTTTGCTTTGGAGCATAAAGAAGAGTTCGATCGCTATGGTTTTGAGGTGGATGCTTTTGGAGAACGGGAATTGATCCTTCGCAGTCGCCCTGTGTGCCTCACAAGCGAGAGTGTTACGGATGCCTTTTGTGAGATTTTAACAGCATGGATGCAAGGCGGGCGAAAGGATCGCACTGAACGGGAAAATCTGGCGCTGAAAACCGTTGCTTGTAAAGCGGCGATCAAAGCGGGAAATATCAATAATGATCTGGAATTGCGCGCTTTGGTAGAAAAACTGATTCGGGACGATGAAATTCATCAATGTCCCCATGGGCGTCCTATCATGATTGCATATTCTAAGAAAACCATCGAAAAATCATTTAAAAGGATTTAACTATGCAAAAGGTTGTTGCGGTCATCGGACCCACCGCCTCCGGCAAGACCGGACTTTCCATTTCCATTGCCAAAAGATTTGGGGGTGAGGTGGTATCAGCGGATTCGATGCAGATTTATCAACAAATGAATATCGGAACCGCAAAGCCTTCCATGGAAGAGAGAGACGGAGTCTTTCATCATTTGATGGGGCATATCAGTGTGGAAGAGACTTATAATGTTGCCTCCTATGCCGAGGATGCTCGCGCGGTTTTAAAGGATTTGCAGAGAAAAAACTGTCTTCCGATCCTTTGCGGCGGTACCGGGCTATATCTGGATCATCTTTTGGGAAACACGGATTTTTTTGATATCCCCATTCAAGATTCGGTGCGTCAAAAATATCAGAAAATGGCTGAAGAACTTGGAAATGAGGCTCTTTTTGCCCTTTTGCAAGAGCGAGATCCGAAACTGGCGGTTCATCTTCACCCCAATGACAGTAAGCGGGTTATCCGTGGTCTTGAGGTGCTGGAAACCACCGGGAAATGTTTATCGGAATTTCAGGCAGAGAGTATTCGCCAAAGCCCTTATCAAGTGCTTTATATTGGCTTAAATTATAAAAATCGAGATCTTTTATATGATCGTATCAACCGTCGGGTCGATTTGATGATGGAGCAGGGGCTTTTGAGAGAGGCTTTGGAGTTGGAAAAGGAGTATTCACTGTCTTCTACTGCTCGCGCCGCCATCGGTTATAAAGAGATTTTTGATACATTGGAAGCCGGTGGGGAACTTGATGATGCGGTTTCCTTGATCAAGCAAAAAAGCAGAAACTATGCCAAGCGTCAGTTGACATGGTTTCGTAAGAATAAGGCGGTTCATTGGTTCTATCCCGACGAACAGCCAATGGATGAAATTTTAAAGGAAGTATATTCCTTGATTGAAGAATTTACGGAAGGAGGAACTTTATGAAAAACAGCAGTTTGACTTTCATTAAAATCTTGATTGCCATTTTATCGGTTTTTGCAGTGGTGTTTGTTGTATATCAACTTTATAAATACAACTTTGTTTCCATCAAATACGAAAGTGCTGTTATGGGGGAGATGGAAGAAACGGTTGATTCCATCGGTATTTTCTTCCGAAATGAAGATTCTATTTCCGGAAATGGATATGATTATTTGGACGTTGTTCGCGGTGAGGGCGAACGGGTCAGCGCCGGTGGAATAGTAGCGCGTGTTTATGCCGATGAACACGCGGCGAAGGTTCGTAAAGAGATTCGTGAATTGGAAGAAAAGATCACTACTTATGAAGAGGTTCTTGCCAATAGCGGTACTTATCAAAGTTCGGTAACGGGAATCGACCAAGCGATCTATCGCGATCTTCAGCAGATTGCTTTGCTTGCTCATCGAGGAAAGTCTATGGATGCTTTTTCGGTTAGCGATGATTTGATGATCGAAATGATGAAAAAGAAGATCTCCTCCGGAGATTTGGTCAGTTATGACACCATTTTATCGGAATTGAAGTCCGAATTATCTACCCTCAAAGCTTCTGCCGGTGCCAGCGTGAATAACATCTCCACCAAAGAGAGTGGCTATTTTTCTTTGGGCACCGATGGGTTGGAAGAGCAGTTCGACGCTGATTATTTAGAAGGTCTAACCGTTGAGAATTTTGACGCGACGGTTGAACTTTGTGAAAATGCTGCAACAGAAACCGATCAAATTGGCAAGATGGTCTATGGCAACGGATGGACGGTAGTGTTGAATGTTCCAACGAATAAAGTGGATCTTTTGCAGGTCAAGGATACCGTGTATATTCATATTCCTTCTTTCGGTACGGAGCGAATCAAATGTACGGTTGTTGATATTCGAAAAGATGGTGATCAATGCGTGTTGGTTCTTTCTTCTTCAGTAATCATTGATAATATTCTTGCCCTTCGTTCCGAGGAAGTTTGCTTGATTTTAAAGACTTATAGCGGTATTCAAGTTCGTCAAAGCGCTCTTCGCAAAGTGGATGGGGAAGACGGTGTGTTTGTGAAGGTCGGTTTACTGTTGCGCTATAAAAAAGTGACCGTACTTACCAGCGACGGTGTAAACGCATTGGTGGAATATAATGCTGCTGATAATTCGGGTCTTCGGATCTATGACCAAGTAGTTTATAAGGGATCGAATCTTCATGACGGAAAGGCAGTAACATGATGATTAAAGAGAACTTGAAAACAATATTTGATAAATTAGAGGGTACCGATACCCAACTAATTGCTGTTACAAAAACCCGTACGCCGGAAGAAATTAATTGCGCTATTGCATGCGGTGTGCGCCATATTGGTGAAAACCGTGTGCAGGAATTATTGGAAAAATATGATCTTATTGAGAAAGAGGGCGTTACCATCCATTTGATCGGGCGTCTGCAGACCAATAAGGTGAAATATATCATTGATAAAGTGGATTTGATTCATTCGGTGGATTCTGTAAAACTGGCGGCAGAGATCTCAAAACGTGCTGAAAAAATCGGTAAAGTCCAAAATGTTTTGGTTGAAGTCAATATCGGTGGAGAAGCATCTAAGGGTGGGATTGATCCTGCGGAATTGGTATCGTTTTTGGATGAGATTTCCGTTTATGGAGGAATTCGGATCTGCGGATTGATGTGTATTCCGCCGATTGCTCTTGAAAAACATCAGAATCGTGAATATTTTTTGAAAATGCGACAATTGTTTGTTGACATAAGAGATAAAAAGTTAGATAATGTTAATATGGATATTTTGTCTATGGGAATGTCGAACGACTATGAAGATGCCATCGAAGCCCATAGCACCTATATTCGAGTGGGGCGCGGAATTTTCGGCGCCAGAAATTGATCGGAGGTTTTATTCAATGGGCAAATGGGATAAATTAAAGGAAATGATCGGGATTCCCGATGATGGCGATGATGATAATTTTGCCGAGGTGGAAGAAACTGTGGTGAATACTGCTGTTTCCGAGGATCATCCCCCCAAGAGAGAGATGCCCCGCGCGGCAGTGAAGACCCCGGTTTCTTCTGCAAGAAGCCAGGTGAATATGGTGATCGTGAAGTCCAACGACTATAGCGATGCACGCACGGTTGCGGATCATATTCTGGGCAACCGCGCCGTTTTGTTGAATTTGGAAAACTGCAATAAAGATATGGCTCAGCGAATCTTGGATTTTCTGAGTGGTGTTGTTTATGCTCAAGGCGGAGATCTGCAAAGGGTTGCGCATAGTACTTATGCGGTAACACCGCGCAATGTGGGTCTTCAGGGTGAATTGAACGATGAAATGAAGGACGAGGAGTTTTAATTGCTGGATTTTTTGATCTATATCATCAATCAAATTATCAGTCTTTATGCAACATTGATGTTGATCTATTGTTTGTTGACCTGGGTGATTCGTGATCCCGGGAATAAACTGATGCTGATTTTGGGAAAGATCACCGAACCGCCCCTTAAGCCGATCAAGCGCTTTTTATGGAGGTATGATTATTTCCGGCGTTCACCCATCGACTTTTCGCCGCTGATCTTGTTCTTTTTATTGCGGTTGGCGGTTTCCGGGTTGAATTATTTGTCTGTTCTTTTATAATGCAGGAAAAAAACTATTTTTCGGCAAAAATTGAAGACTTGATTCGACGGGAAGCCGGTGGAGAAGGAATGGTTTTTTCCGCATTTCTGACGGCTGAAGAAGGGGCTGCGGCAGTTTCAATCTGCCGAAAAGCAGGAGCACCGTTTTTTCTTTTTGGCGGTTATCCCGAAAGCGAACGAAAGATGCTTGCAATTTCTTCTTTGGATGAAGAAACTTTAAAAAGCTGTTTTCCCATGGTAATGTTGCGCCTATCGGCAGGTGATCTCTCAAGCCTTTCAAATCGCGATGTATTGGGGGCGCTGATGGCAACCGGGATTCGTCGCGAATTATTGGGTGATATCATCGTTCGTGATGGCGTGGCGGTATTTTTTGCCGTAGAACATATCAAAGAATTTTTGATTCAAAATGTAGAATCGGTGGGGCGTCAGAATGTGAAACTTTTTGAGGCTCCGCTGAATTTTGAGGTTCCAAAACCTCATTTTAAGGAACTTCGACTAACGGTGGCGTCCATGCGCGCCGATGCGGTAGTTGGGGTGCTTTGTAATTGTTCCAGAGAGCAAGCAAATCGCTTGATTGAAGGAAAAGCAGTATCGGTCAATCATGGATTGATTGAAAAGAAAACAAAGGAAATTCGAGCAGGAGACTGCGTTGTTGTTCGCGGATCCGGAAAATGGATCATTGATCAATGCGGGGATCTGACCAAAAAAGGTCGGGCGGTTTTACTGTGCAGAAAATACATTTAGGAGGATGTTTTAATATGTTGAGTCCCGAAGCAATTCAGAAGAAGGAATTTGAGCAAAGTGTATTGGGCGGTTATCGCCGTGATGAGGTGGATGACTTTCTGGATCTGGTGGAAAACGACTATAAAAAGCTTTATACCGAGAATGCGGAATTGGTTGATAAACTAAAGACCTGCTTAGCAAAGATCGAGGAATATAAAAAGGACGAAGAGTATTTAAAAATCGCTATTATCAATGCACAGAAATTGAACGAAACTGCCTTGCATGAGCTGGAGTTGAAGGAAAAAGAAGTAGAGATCACCAGTAAAGAAAAGGCGGCAGCGATTGTTGCCGAAGCAGAAGCGCAGGCAAGAGACCTTATGGAAAATGCGGAGCGTGAATCCGCTGACGCTCTTAAGGCTGCCAGAGAAGAATGTAAAGCGGAGATCGAAGCAGAGCAAAAGAAGGCTGCCGAGGAGATTCGCAAAATTCAGAAAGAAACGAATGCTGAGCAGGCTAAATTGGATTATTTGCGCACCCAGGTATCCGAATTTAAGAATACCATTATCGAGTTGTATAAGGCGCATTTAACTTCCATTTCTAAACTTCCCGAGTTTAAGACGGAAGAAGAGGAACCGGTGGTTGAAGAAGTGAAGGTTGTTGAGGAACCGGTGGTTGCTCCTGAGCCTGTTGCAGAAGAGCCCGCCCCGGTAGAAGAGCCTGCCACAGAAGAGAAAAAGGAAGAAAAAAAGAGCGATACAACGGTGGAGTTTAAGATTGATTCCAAACCGGAAAAAGTGGAAAAAGAGGAGCAGATGGAGGCTCGCCAGTTGAAGTTTGAAAACCTCAAATTCGGTATTGACTACGATATTAACAAAGACGAATAAGGAGAACTTATTTGAATCAATTAAAGCGTTTTTATTGGATTGCTTTGTCGCTGATCCTGGTTGTCTTGGATCAGCTGACAAAGTATATTGTTGTGCAAAAAATTCCCATTAATGATTCGATTGTTGTTATTCCGGGATTCTTTTCCTTGAGTCATGTGCGAAATACCGGCGCAGCATTTGGCTTATTTGCTGATCACCGCTGGGTTTTCATGGTGTTTACAACAATTGTTTTAATCGTTACCGGTTGGCTTTTGATCAGCGGGATTGTGAAGAACCATCTTGGGATCGTATCTCTTTCGATGATTATCAGCGGCGGATTGGGCAACATGATTGATCGTGTGTGTTTAGGCGAAGTGGTCGATTTTTTTGCCTTTAAATTTTGGAGTTATCAGTTCGCAGTGTTTAATGTGGCGGATATTTTTGTTTGCTGCGGGACCTTTCTTTTGGCGTTCTATATTTTTTTTACCCATGATTTTGATGGGGAGAAGAAGGTAGAGGAGTCTGAAGATGGATCGGATTGATCTTATAGCAGAATATGGCGGAGAACGGCTGGACGCCTTTTTGGCGTCCCGCCTTTTTGACTTTTCGCGCTCTCGCATTGAAAGTCTCATTAAAGCAGAGGAAATATTGGTTAACGGCAAAAAGGTGGCAAAGAGTTATCGTTTGCAGGAAGGGGACCGTATCGAAGTGACGGTTCCGCCCTTAGAAGACGGTGTGCCCGAACCTTGTGAGATGCCTTTGGAGATTTTCTATGAAGATGAGCATCTTTTGGTGGTGAATAAACCGAAAGGCTTGGTGGTACATCCTGCCCCCGGACATACCGGTGATACCTTGGTAAATGGTTTGCTTTTCCATTGCGGCGATAGTCTTTCGGGGATTAACGGAGAAAAGCGCCCCGGCATTGTGCACCGTATTGATAAAGATACCAGTGGTCTCTTGGTGGTTGCTAAAAATGATCAAGCGCACCGAGGTCTTTCGGAACAATTTGAAAAACATACCATTGACCGTATTTATCAAACGATCGTCTTCGGCAGAATGACGCAGGAGAGTGGAACGGTGGATGCTCCGATCGGCAGAAGTCAAAAAGATCGCAAAAAAATGGCTGTGGGTGCGCGTAATACCAAGCGGGCAGTAACTCATTATCAAGTTTTGCGTCAGTATCGCAGTTTTGCGCATTTATCTTGTAAATTGGAGACTGGACGCACTCATCAGATTCGCGTACATCTATCTTCGATCGGCCATTTTGTTTTGGGAGATATGGTTTATGGCCGCGCAGTATCGGGCTTTAATGTGGATTTTGAGGGTCAGTGCCTTCATGCGGGGGTGCTGGGCTTTGATCATCCTATTACCGGTGAACACCTTCGGTTTGAAAGCCCTTTGCCGGAATATTTTGAAAAAGTCTTGACAAAACTTGCCGGGATGGAGTAAGATAATCGTACAAATGCATTTGTAATTTTAAAAACGGGGTGCTGAGTTTACTCGGCTGAGAGAGCAGATGGATCTGCTTAACCCATGAACCTGATGCGGGTAATGCCGACGTAGGAATGATAAGCAATAATTGCAGCTCTGCGTTGGATTACCACGCAGAGCTTTTATTTTTGGAGGTTTACAATGAAAAAAGATCGAGTTCGTATGATGGTCGAGAGCGCGATGCTCTTGGCAATCGGTGTTGTGCTGGAGATTGTGAGTCGGATGTTTCTCCCGCCCCAGACTTTTGGCGGTCAGTTGACCATCGTATGTATGCTGCCTGTTGTTTTGATCTCCTACCGTTATGGAATGAAATGGGGATTGTTTTCGGCATTTGTATATGCGCTGTTGCAGATGGCGATGGGGATGGATACGGTAACCGCTGCATTTCAACCCGGGTATTTTGGTGATGGCACCATGATTTTAAATGCCTTTGTAATGGTTCTTTTGGATTATTTGATTGCTTATACCTGCCTTGGCTTAGGCGGCCTGTTTCGTAATAAGATCAAGAATAATGGTTTAGCATTGATGAGCGGCAGTATTGTGGCATTGGGTTGCCGTTATCTTGCTCATTTGTTGTCCGGCTATATTCTGTTTTCCGGCTGGGCGGAGTGGTATTTTACTCAAGATGGATTTCCTGCGTGGGGAACTTCTTTAGTAGAGGCAGTCAGCCCTAATCTTTTGGGGTGGATCTATAGCGCGGTCTATAATGGGATGTATATGATCCCGGAAATTATTTTGACTGCCATCGCCTCGGTGTTGATTGCAAGAGTTCCGAAAGTTGTAATCAAGATGAATTAAACAAAAAAGAGATGATCTGCGAAAAGATCATCTCTTTTTTATATATTTTACTTTACAAACTATAATAAAATATATTATAATAAAACCAAATATAAACTTCCAAAAGGGGGAGTAAAACAATGAGCGAAACTGCATACAAAAGAATTCTTTTAAAACTCAGCGGCGAGGCGCTTGCCGGTGAGGGAAAGACCGGCATTGATTTTGAATACGTTCTGAAGATCGGCTCCTATATTAAGGAGTGTGTTGAAAAGGGCGTACAGGTTGCGATTGTGGTCGGCGGCGGCAACTATTGGCGCGGCAGAAGCAATCAGCAGATGGATCGCACTCGTGCGGATTATATCGGGATGCTGGCTACCACCATGAATGCGCTGACAGTTCAGGACGCATTGATCCAAAACGGAATCGAATGTCGCGTAATGAGCGCCATTGAGATGCGCCAGATCGCCGAGCCGTTTATCCGTAACCGCGCGATTTCCCATCTGGAAAAGGGAAGAGTGGTCATCTTTGCCAGCGGTACCGGCAATCCGTTCTTTTCTACCGATACCTGCGCCGCGCTGCGTGCTGCAGAAGTTATGGCGGATGTAATCTTTAAGGCTACCAATGTTGACGGTGTTTATACTGCCGATCCCAAAAAGGATCCCAACGCCAAGAAATTGCACCACATTCGCTATATGGATGTTTTAAAGGGTCAGTTGGGCGTTATGGATAGCGCCGCTGCTGCTCTTTGTAATGAAAACAATATTCCGATCTATGTCTTTGATATGTCTAATCCCGAGAATATCGTTCGTGCGGTAATGGGTGAGGATATCGGTACAATGATTGATAATAAAGGAGAATAAGATTATGGCAAACTATGTTGAATTTGAAGATAAGATGAAAAAGACTTTGAATGCGTTGGAAAACGATTTCAACGGTCTGCGTGCTGGCCGCGCGAACCCCGCAGTTTTGGATCGTATTCGTGTGGAATACTATGGTACTCCCACCAAGATCAATGAAGTGGCAGCGATCAGTGTTCCCGAACCCCGTATGCTGATGATTCAGCCTTGGGATGGTTCGGTTTTGAAAGAGATCGAAAAGTCTATTTTGGCATCTGATATCGGAATCACTCCTCAGAATGACGGTAAGGTGATCCGCTTGGCATTCCCTCAGCCCACTGAGGAGCGTCGTCGCGAACTGGCAAAAGATGCAAAGAAATATGGCGAAGATGCAAAGGTTGCCGTTCGGAATGTTCGTCGCGATGCATTGGATAAGTTTAAGAAACAAGAAAAGGCAAAGGAAATCACTGCCGATGATCTGAAAGGCATTGAGACCGACATTCAGAAACTGACGGATAAGTATATCACCGAGATTGATAAGATGGTCGGTGAAAAAGAGCAGGAGATCATGGCTGTTTAATCGGCTGTTGAGGAGCAATAAGCGTTGAGTTTGTTTAAGAAAAAAGCAAATCAAATAGACCCTGAGCGTTTACCGGAGCATATCGGTATTATCATGGATGGCAATGGACGTTGGGCAAAAATGCGGGGCTTGCCTCGCAGCGCAGGTCATGTTGCGGGTGCGAAGGTTTTTAAGACCATCGCCTATTATGCCCGTGATATCGGTGTGAAAAACCTGACTGTTTATGCCTTTTCTACGGAGAATTGGCAGCGTCCTGCCGAAGAAGTCGCCAACATCATGAAGGTGCTGGAGGAATTTATCGACGATGCGCTGAATACTTTTCAAAAGGAGAGGGTTCGGGTTCGTTTCTTGGGCGATTGGTCTCCTTTTGAGGGGATCCTTTTGGAAAAGATGAACCGCATTGTGGAACTGACCAAGGATTTCCCCGGGCTGACATTAAATATTGCCATGAATTATGGCGGGCAGAATGAGATTGTTCACGCCGCGAAAGAGGCGGCTCGGCGCGTTGCGGCAGGAGAGATGACCATTGGTGAGATCACGCCGGATACCTTTGGAAAAATGCTTTATTTTGATGATTGTGATAGCGTGGATCTGGTGATCCGTCCCAGCGGGGAGCAGCGTCTATCAAATTTTCTTCTTTGGCAATCGGCTTATGCGGAATTTTGGTATTCCAATGTGCTCTGGCCCGATTTTAAACCGGAGCATTTAGATCAAGCGATTCTTGATTATCAAAAACGAAACAGGAGGTTCGGCGGAGTATGATTCAAAATTTTCTTCAACGTTTAGGTACATCGTTGATCATTCTGGCGGTCTTTGTGTTTTTGTTTGCCGTATCGGGCGTTTCTCCGATCTTTGAGATCGCGGTAGCGGTGCTGATTTGTATCTGTATCTATGAGGCGCTTACTTGCGCCGGTTGTGCAACCAAGAAAAAACTGCTGATCCCCAGCTTGGTTTATGGTGCTGCAGTTCCTCTTTCTATGTTGATCCGCGATCTGCTTTATCCCGGAAGAAGTCCTTATTACGGGGTAATCATTCTTTCGTTTTTCTATCTGATCGGTCTGTTTGTGATCTTGATGATGAACTTTGAGAAAACCAAGTTCAGTGAAGCAACAGTGGCGATGTTTATCACCTTTGTCATTACCTGCTTTTTGAGTAATATTATTTTTATTCGTCGTATCCCCGGGCATGGTTTTTTCTATATGGTTCTCTGCATTGTATGCAGTGCGTGGTGTACGGATATTTTTGCATACTTAGTCGGGATCCTTTTGGGCAAGCATCGTCCGTTTCCCAATATTAGTCCGAAAAAATCGGTAGAAGGTTGCATTGGCGGCTCCCTTTGTTCCATTGGTATTTATTTTCTTTTTTGCTGGATCTACCGCCAATGGACCGGCGCTGAGATCAATTGGCTTTTAGTTTTGGTTTATAGCTTCTGTGGAACTGTTATTGCCCAGATTGGCGATCTTTCTTTCTCTTACATTAAGCGGTCCTACGGAATCAAGGATTTCGGAAAAGTTCTGCCGGGTCACGGTGGCTTTTTAGATCGTTTGGATAGCCTGATTTTTATTGCGCCGATGTTTTATGCATTGTTATCTAATCAGAGTTTTATTGGGTGATTATTAATGAAAATCATTTCAGTTTTAGGCTCCACCGGTTCCATCGGAACGCAGACCCTTCAGGTCTGTCGCGACCTTGGGATCGGCGTTGCCGCTTTAAGTGCCGGTAGCAACATTGATCTTCTTGAAAAACAGATTCGAGAGTTTAAGGTGCCGCTGGCAAGTGTATATGACCCCGAACGCGCGGAAATACTAAAAACCCGTTTAGCAGATTTTCCATGCGAGGTTCTTGCGGGGGAAGAAGGCAATCTCGCAGTGGCGACTGTTGCTGGTGCCTCGATTGTTGTTACCGCAATGATGGGCATGATCGGTTTGAAGCCGACTCTTGCCGCCATTGATGCGGGCAAAGATATTGCTTTGGCAAATAAAGAAACTTTGGTTTGCGCCGGTCAGATCGTGATGCCTCGTGCCGCTGAAAAGGGCGTTCGTATTTTGCCGGTAGATAGTGAGCATAGTGCCATTTTTCAATGTTTGCAAGGGGCAGGAGAAAATGCTCCTCGCAAAATCTTATTAACTGCTTCCGGCGGTCCTTTCTTTGGAAAAAACCGCGCAGAATTGGAAGGCGTAACGGTGAAGGATGCCTTGAATCATCCCAATTGGAGTATGGGGTCTAAAATTACTATCGACAGTGCAACCTTGATGAATAAGGGTTTAGAGTGGATGGAAGCCAAATGGTTATTTGATGTATCCGATGATCAAATTGAGATCGTGGTGCATCGGGAGAGTATCATTCATTCAGCGGTGGAATTTTCCGATCATTCGGTGATCGCCCAGTTGGGTGTTCCGTCGATGTATCTGCCCATCAAATATGCGTTGACTTATCCGGAACGAGTGGAGAGCGGCGACCATGCTCTTTCGCTCATTGGGAAAACGCTTCATTTTCACGAGGCGGATGATGCGACCTTTTCTTGCTTGCGCTTAGCAAAAGAAGCCAGTCGAAAAGGCGGGCTCTATCCTACCGTTTTAAACGGTGCAAACGAGCAGGCGGTTGCTCTTTTTTTGGAGGGGAAAATTCGATTTTTGCAGATCGCCGAATTGGTGGAAAAGGCGCTCGCCCATACACCTGACGGAGATGCAACAATCTTGGAAAATGTACTGGAAGCAGATCGACTTGCCAGGCAATATGTTTGTACTTCTTATGAAAAGGGTAATTTTTAATGCAAACTGTTATTAACATTGTTGTGACCGTTCTTGTGTTCGGTCTGTTGATTCTTTCCCATGAGGCAGGTCATTTCTTTACCGCCATTTGGGCAGGGATCAAAGTGCATGAGTTTTCCATCGGTATGGGTCCTGCGCTTTATAAAAAGCAATTTGAAAAATGCTTGTTTTGTATTCGTGCATTGCCCATTGGCGGTTTTGTTCAGATGGAAGGCGAAGATGGCGACAGTACCGATGAACAAGCGTTTAATAATAAGCCTCGTTGGAAACGCTTTTTGGTTTTGGTGATGGGCGCCGCCATGAATATCTTGATGGGCTTTCTTTTGATCTGCTGTATCAATGCGTCTATCACCGCTTATCCCACTACTACTGTGGCGCAGTTTAATGAAGATGCCATTTCTTCGACCTATGGTCTTTGCGAGGGGGACGAGATTCACTCGATTGATGGATACCGAATCTTTTCTTTTATGGATATTTCCTATGCTCTTTCCAAAGATACCAAGGCAGAAGAATTTGATTTGGTGGTTAAGCGCAATGGGGAAAAGGTGCGGTTGGAAAATGTGCAGTTCCCCAAAGTGACGTCCGGCGATTTCACCTTTAGTGATACAGATTTTAAGGTGTTCGGAGTGGAGCGTAATCCTTGGACGGTGATTAAATACTCGGCGGGTTATACTCTTTCGGTTTCTCGTTCGATCTACGCTTTTATCGGTTCCATTTTCACCATGGAAGCGGATTACAGTCAGGTCAGCGGACCGGTCGGTACCGCTGAAGTGATTGGGGAAAGCGCCACCATGGGGTTATCATCCTTGCTTTTGGTGGTTGCCTTGATTTCCATCAATTTGGGGGTTATGAATTTATTGCCGTTTCCCGCGTTGGATGGCGGGCGGATTTTGCTTCTTGGAATTGAAGCAATACGCCGAAAGCCCCTCAACCCCAAAGTGGAGCAAGCACTCAACGGAGCGGGTTTATTGCTGCTGCTTGGATTGATGGTGGTTGTGACTTTTAAAGATGTTATCAATTTGTTTTAGGAGGGTTTCTTGTGGCAAAGCAGGTTCGGGTCGGCAATTGTATATTTGGTAACGGACACATTTATGTTCAGTCAATGTTGAATACGCCGGCCGGCGACCATGATGCTGCGGTTGCTCAAGCGATTGCTTTGGAAAAAGCGGGCTGTGAGGTTTTGCGGCTTACAGTTCCCAATCGGGATTGCTTGGAGACCATCCGCCGCCTGAAGCAGGCGGTTTCTATGCCTATTGTGGCAGATATTCATTTTGATTATCGGCTGGCAATTGCTTCGGTTGAAGCAGGCGCCGATAAGATTCGCATCAACCCCGGTAATATCGGCTCGGAAGAGAAGGTAAAGGCGGTGGTGGATGCATGCAAAGCAAAGAATGTTCCCATCCGTATTGGAGTTAATGGCGGTTCTTTGGAAAAGGAATTGCTGAAAAAATACGGTTCACCCACTCCGGAGGCTATGGTAGAAAGCGCCATGCGCCATGTTCGGATTTTAGAACGATTGGATTTTCACGATATTATTATCTCTATCAAGAGTTCTGATGTTAAAAAGATGATCGCCGCCTATCGCTTGTTGGCGAAGATTTGCGACTATCCCTTCCATTTGGGTGTAACAGAGGCAGGAACTCGCGAAATGGGCTTGGTCAAAAATGCCATTGGAATCGGTAGTCTGCTGAATGATGGCATTGGTGCCACCATTCGTGTTTCTCTTACCGCTGATCCGGTGGAAGAGATCTATGCGGGATTTCGGATCCTGAAAGCTTTGGATTTGGTGGAAGGCGCTTGTCAATTAGTGGCGTGTCCCACCTGCGGAAGAACAGCTATTCCGGTGATTGATATTGCCGAGCGGGTAGAAAAGGCACTGGAAAAGAATCGTAGCGGTTTGAAAATCGCAGTAATGGGCTGTGTGGTTAACGGCCCCGGAGAGGCCCGAGAAGCCGATATCGGCATTGCCGGTGGGAATGGGGAAGGGCTGATCTTTAAAAAGGGGAAAATCGTTAAAAAAGTACCAGAAGATCAACTGTTTGACGCTTTGATGGAAGAGGTTGATCAGATGTCAAAGGATGTTCACGATGGCGAATAAAGAAGTACTCAGTTATTTCAGACGCTGTATCTTTACCGAAGAGGAACAGCAACTGTTTGCTTCCGCTGTTTTGCAAAAGGTGGAAGTAAACCAACAACATAGATTATTAAAGGCACACACAGCGTTTCCGATGTATGTGCCTTTTTCCCATATTGTTAAATTAGAAGAGAAAATCCGTAATACTTATGAATTGAATACGGTTGAATTGATTCCGTTTTTCTCAAATACCACCTTTTCAGCGGAGCATTGGTCTGATATTGTTGCTTGTGCAAAGCGTAAGAATGGTGGTGTTAATGGTTTTTTAAATGATACCACCGTATCTTTAGAGGAAAAAGAACTGACTGTTTATTTGCAATATGGCGGACTGGATCTGATTGAAGCGCTGGGCGTTGATAAGACCCTGCATGAGGTGTTGCGTGAGTGGTACGGAACTACTTATCAACTGATTTTTGCGGGTTCGACTCAGGTGGATGAAACCAATCTTTTGGAAATTCCGGAGCCGGTGGTGGAAGAGTTGCCTCCTCCGCCTCCGCCGGCGGAGCCTGTACCTGTTAAAGCACCTGCCAAACGGGAGTGGCGACGCCCTGCTGTAGTGACGGAAATGCCGAAGATTCCCTTTAAACCCACGGAGAATATTATTCACGGCGATCGTATCGGTAAGAATTTTTATGCCATGGATCGTGTGAATCAGGTGGAAGGTACTGTTTCGGTGATGGGCAATATCTTTAAATGCGATAGCCGCAGTACTTGGGATCAGAAAAATGTCCGTTTTTCGGTGTATATCACCGATTATACCGGCTCCATTATTTTAAAATTCATGGTCCCTGCCGATAAAGCAGAAGAGCTTTCGGGGAAGTTAAAAACCGGAAAGTCTATTGGTGCCACCGGTCAGGCAATGTATGATAAGTATGAAGAAGACTATGTTATTAACGCCAAATGTCTCTTCGAATCCAAATATTTTATCCGCCAGGATCATGCCGAAGATAAGCGAGTGGAACTGCATTTACATACTAATATGTCGGCAATGGATGCGGTCAATCCTATTGGGGATTATGTAAAAAGAGCTGCTGCTTGGGGGCATAAGGCCATTGCTATTACCGATCATGGTAATCTGCAGAATTACCCTGCCGCAGCTGCTGCTTCCAAAGAGTACGGCGTTAAGATGATTTATGGTGTGGAGGGTTATTTGGTAGACGATACCGTTCCCGGCTTCGATCCGAAGGAATCCTTCCGCAATAAGAATACCAAGCGTTATCATATTATTCTTTTGGTCAAAAATATGATCGGCTTGAAACATTTATATGAGTTGATCACCTTGTCCAGTGTGGATCACTTCTATCGCCGTCCCTTGATGTATCGCTCGGAAATCGAGCGGTTGAGAGAGGGACTTATTATCGGTAGCGCCTGCGAAGCGGGGGAATTGTTCCGTGCAGTGGTCAATAAAGAAGCTGAAGAAACGCTGGTGAAGACCGCCTCTTTCTATGATTATCTGGAGATTCAGCCTCTGGGCAATAATGCCTATATGATTCGCAACGGCACCGCCTCCGGTGAGGAGGAACTGCAACAGTTCAATCAAGAGATTCTGCGTTTGGGCGAAAAACTAAATAAGCCGGTAGTTGCTACCTGCGATGTTCATTTTCTGGATCCTCGTGATGAGGTGTTCCGTCGCGTATTGATGGCAGGTAACGGCTTTGAAGACGCGGATAATCAGGCGCCTTTGTATTTTAGAACTACCGATGAAATGCTGAAGGAATTTGAGTATCTTCCTTTTGAAGTTGCCCATAAGATCGTGGTTGAAAACCCCAATAAAATCGCTGATATGGTGGAAGAGTTGATTCCCATTCCGGAGGGTATGCGGGCGCCGAAGATGGAGGGCGCTGAAGAAGAACTTCGTACCATCGCTTGGCAAACTGCCCACGATATTTACGGCGATGAACTGCCAAAGGTAGTAGAAGAACGTTTGGATCGAGAACTGAACGCGATCATCAATAACGGGTTTTCCGTTATGTATATGATTGCGCAGAAATTAGTGAAAAAGTCCAATGAGGCGGGGTATTCGGTTGGCTCTCGTGGATCGGTGGGTTCTTCCTTTGCCGCGTCTATGGTGGGCATTTCTGAGGTCAATCCTTTGCCTCCTCATTATATTTGCCCGAAATGTAAGCACAGTGAGTTCTTTCAGGATGGCTCTGTTGGATCCGGCTTTGACCTTCCCGATAAAGATTGCCCGGTCTGTGGTGCCACAATGAAGACCGACGGACACGATATCCCCTTTGAGACGTTTCTTGGTTTTAATGGCGATAAAGTTCCTGATATTGACCTGAATTTTTCGGGAGAGTACCAATCCACTGCTCATAAATATGTGGAAGAATTGTTTGGCGAAGGCTTTGTATTTAAAGCAGGGACCATTGGCACTTTGGCGGATAAAACTGCTTATGGGTATGTTAAAAAATACCTTGAGAGCAAGGACATGAAACTCAACAAGGCAGAAGAACAACGCTGGGTAGATGGGTGCGTCGGCATAAAGAGGACTACCGGCCAGCATCCTGCAGGCATGGTGGTTGTGCCAAAGGAATACAGCGTTTATGATTTTTGCCCGATTCAGCATCCTGCCGATGATCAGAATTCTGATATTTTGACCACTCACTTTGATTTCCATTCTCTGCACGATACCATTTTAAAACTCGATATTCTCGGTCACGATGTGCCGACCCTCTTAAAGCATCTGGAGGATCTTACTCCGCTGAAATTTTCGGACATTCCCATGAATGATCCGCAGGTTTACAGTCTGCTGACCAGCCCGGACGCTTTGGGCGTCACTCCGGAGCAGATTGATTGTGAAACCGGTACCTTGGCGCTTCCTGAGATGGGCACTAAATTTGTGCGTCAGATGATGATGGAAGCAAAGCCTAAGAATTTTTCGGAATTGCTTCAGATTTCCGGGCTTTCTCATGGTACCGATGTGTGGATCGGCAATGCTCAGGATTTAATTCGTGAGGGAAAATGCCAGATTAAAGATGTCATCGGTACTCGTGATAATATTATGGTCTATTTGATCCATAAGGGTTTGGAACCCGGTATGGCTTTTAAGATCATGGAGATCGTTCGTAAAGGTAAAGCGAAAAAACAACTTACCCCTGAAATGATCAAAGAGATGGAATCTCATGATCTTCCCGATTGGTATCTGGATAGTTGTATGAAGATCAAATATATGTTCCCCAAAGCACATGCCGCCGCTTATGTTATGGGTGCCATGCGTTTGGGCTATTATAAGATCCATTATCCTGTGGAGTTTTACTGCGCCACCTTTACGGTCCGCCCTGAAGGGTTTAATGCGGTAGACGTGAGCAAAGGCGCAGATCATCTGCGGGGGATTATTCGCCATTTGGAAAATCTCGGTAAGGCTAAAACGGCCAAAGATGATGAAACTATAAATACTTATCAGGTGGTCATTGAAGCCATGGAGCGCGGAGTGAAGTTTCTGCCGGTGGATCTTTATAAATCCCAAGCGACCCGCTTTACCATTGAAAACGGTGCGATTCGGATGCCGTTTAGCGTTTTAAGCGGTGTTGGTGAAAATGCGGCATACAATATTGTGAAGGCGCGGGACGAAGGTGATTTCCTCTCTCAAGAGGAATTCCGCGTGCGCGCCGGCATTTCCACAACAGTGGTAGAACTGTTGAATAAAGAGGGCGTATTCGGTGATGTGCCGGTCAGCGCCCAAATGAGTTTGTTTGATTTTTGAGGTAATTCATGAAAGCATTAAAACGCTTGTTATCGGAATATCCGGTTCCTTACCGCACAGACTGCACCTTGGCGGAACTGACCACTTTTAAAGTCGGCGGTCCTGCTGATCTGGTGCTCTATCCCGAATCGGTGGAGCAATGCGCCGCAATTATCCGCATTGCCAAAGAAGAGGGGAAGAACCTGATTTATTTGGGAAATGGCTCCAATATGCTTGGCGAAGATGCAGGATGTCGCGATTGGATCGTTAAAACCGATCGGTTGTCCACTCTTTGCCTGGATAAAAATGGGGTCATGACTGTTGGCGCCGGTGTTCGAAATGTAAAGGCATCTTCCTTTGCAGCCAAAAACGCTTATACGGGTTTGGAATTTGCTCATGGGATTCCCGGAACTATCGGCGGCGCGGTTTTTATGAACGCAGGTGCCTATGGCGGTACAATGGATCAGGTTGTTTTGCGTACCTATTATCTGAATGATGAAGGTGAAGTGTGTACCTTAGAGGCGAAGGACCATGGTTTTGGTTATCGAAAGAGCTTTTTTATGGATCATCCTTCGTATTTGATCGTGGGCTGCGAATTGCAACTTCAAAAGGGCGATCCTGCGGTTATTATGGCGACTATTAATGATCTTCAGCAGCGTCGTAAAGAGAAGCAGCCTCTTGAATATGCCAGCGCCGGCAGTACCTTTAAGCGCCCTGAGGGGCATTTCGCAGGCAAGTTGATTGAAGATGCCGGCTTGAAAGGTTATAGCGTTGGAGATGCGCAGGTCAGCGAGAAGCATGCAGGGTTTATCATCAATTGCGGAAATGCTACCAGTGCTGAAGTACGCCAGGTCATTGCTGATGTACGCGCCAAGGTATTGGAACAATTTGGTGTGGAATTGGAATGTGAGGTACGTTCGCTGGGCTCTAAGTAATGGAAGGGAGAGATACAGATGTCTTTTTGTTCGGATGTAAAAGAAGAACTTTGCAAAATTGAAGATCGGGAAGCGTCTGTGAAACTGGCGGAGCTTTATGGCTTAGTTCTCTTTGGGCAGTCGGTGGAGCAGGATCTTTTGAAGATCACTACCGAGAATGTCTTTGTGATCAACCGCCTGCAAAGTCTTTATTCTTCGCTTTTTGCTTCCTTTTTCGAAATGAAAGAAACCACTAATGCCTATACAGCTCTTTTGGAAGGGGAGCCTCTGGAACGCCTTTATCGCGCTTTGAGAATGTTTGAAAACGGGCGCTTGTCTTTAGAAGTCAAGGAACATTTGCTTCATTCTAAAGAGCGTTTTCATGCGTTTTTGCGGGGCGCCTTCTTGAGTGGCGGTTATCTCAGCGACCCATTGAGCGGATATCATTTCGAGTTTGTGACTCCTTATTACGGATTGGCAAAGTCTACGCTTGAGGTTATGAACAGTTTTGGGATTGGTAGCAAAAATCTGGTTCGCCGTTCCAATTATGTGGTTTATTTGAAAGACAGTCAGCGGATCCATGATTTACTTTATGTATTAGGAGCTCGCTCTTCGGCATTTGAACTGATGAATGTTAAGATCGAGAAAGAGACCAACAATAATAATAATCGTATGGATAACTGTGCCGCTTATAATATGGAAAAGGCATTGAATAAAGCGGTGGAGCAAATGACCGCAATCGAGTGTATTGAAAAAACAGTAGGGCTTGCTGCGTTGCCGGAGGATCTTCTGTATGTGGCGGTTTTGCGAAAGGAGAATCCTTCTAAGAGTCTGAATGAATTAATGGAACTCTCAGGGGGGAAACTCAGCAAACCCAGTCTTAGTCGCAAATTAAAAAAGATTATTGAGTTTGCTCAAAAAATCAAGGAAGAATGTTATGACTGATTTTGTACATCTGCATCTTCATACGGAATACAGCCTGCTGGATGGCGCTTGCCGCATTCGGGAGGTGGTTTCTCGCGCCAAAGAACTGGGGCAGACCGCTTTGGCGATAACCGATCATGGAGTGATGTACGGAGTTGTTGATTTCTATAAAACCTGCAAAAAAGAAGGGATCAAGCCCATTATCGGATGTGAAATCTATGTGGCGCCCCGAAGCAGGAAAGACAAGCAGTATGATGCCGATGGAAAGTATCACCATCTCATTCTTTTGGTGAAAAATCGGGTGGGATATCATAACCTTTTGAAGATTGTTTCCAAAGGTTTTACCGAAGGGTTTTATTTTAAACCTCGCGCTGATTTTGAACTGTTGGAGCAATATCACGAAGGCTTAATATGCCTATCCGGTTGTATGGGCGGTTTGGTTCAGCAAAAACTTCTGCATGAGGATTATGAAGGGGCAAAACGAGAGGCATTGCGCTATCGCGATGTTTTTGGCGAGGATTATTATCTTGAACTGCAGAATCATGGATATAAAGAGGATGCGGTGATTTTATCCGGTTTAATGCGAATCCATGAGGAAACGGGGATTCCTGTTGTTGCCACCAATGATGCTCATTATATTTGTAAAGAGGATGCTTATACCCAAAAAGTCTTAATGTGCATCCAAATGAACAAGACCTTGGAGGATGAAGATGCTCCCGGTTTTGATACGGAAGAGTTTTATCTGAAAAGTGGGGAAGAGATGGCGTCTCTTTTTGCCTCTTATCCTGATGCATTGGAGAATACCGTTAAGATTGCCGAGCGTTGTAACTATGACTTTGAATTTGGGCAGTTCCATCTACCAAAATTTCAATTGCCCGAAGGGGAGGACGATAGTTTTATCTATCTTCAAAAACAATGCTTTAGTGGCTTGCAAGCTCGCTATTCCACCGTTACTTCCGTATTGGAAGAGCGCTTGAATTATGAATTGAAAACCATTCGCGATATGGGGTATGTGGATTATTTCCTCATTGTCAGCGATTTTATTGCTTATGCCAAAACTCATGATATTCCCGTTGGTCCGGGAAGAGGAAGCGCCGCCGGTTCGTTGGTCGCTTATTGCCTGAAGATCACCGATATTGATCCCATTGCCTATGATCTGCTGTTTGAGCGTTTTCTGAATCCGGAGCGCGTAACCATGCCGGATATTGATATTGATTTTTGCTATGAAAAGCGCAGCTTAGTAATTGATTATGTGATTGAAAAATATGGTGCTGACAATGTGGCGCAGATCGTCACATTCGGTACAATGGCCGCAAAGCAAGCGGTGCGTGATGTGGGACGTGCCATGGGTCTGCCTTATGGAGAAGTGGATGCGGTTGCAAAAATGATTCCCTTCCGCTTGGGCATTACTTTATTGGATGCTTTGGATACGGTTCCTGCATTGAGAGAATTGTATGAAACCAATCAGACGGTTCATCGTCTTTTGGATCAATCTTTGAAATTAGAAGGGTTTCCCCGTCATAACTCTACCCATGCAGCAGGAGTTGTGATTACCGAAAATGAAGTGAGCGATTTTGTTCCTATTTCATTGAATGGGGAATCTTATGTTACTCAATTTCCCATGACAACGTTGGAAGAATTGGGTTTGCTTAAGATGGACTTTTTGGGACTTCGTAACTTAACGATCATTCGGGATACCGAAAAACTGATCGCCCAGACCGAGCCTGATTTTTCCATGGATCGAATTCCCTTGGATGATGCGGCAACCTATCGTACCATCGCAAGTGGGAACACCATGGGCATTTTCCAAATGGAGAGTCCCGGTATGCGGCAGGTGCTGACACGCTTGAAGCCCACCGAGTTTGAGGATATCATTGCGGTGATTTCTCTTTATCGTCCCGGACCCATGGATTCAATTCCCACCTATATTGATAATAAAAATCATCCTGAAAAGGTGCAGTATCTGACCCCTGAATTGGAGCCTATTTTGAAGGTGACATATGGCTGTATTGTTTATCAGGAGCAGGTAATGCAGATCGTGCGTTCGCTGGCGGGTTATTCCTATGCTCGCGCCGATCTTTTGCGTCGCGCCATGAGCAAGAAAAAGAGCGATGTAATGGAAGCGGAGCGTGAGGTTTTTCTTTATGGTTCTATGGATGAGCAGGGGAATGTTATGGTTCCCGGTGCCATTCGCAATGGAATTTCTAAAGAGGCGGCAAATCGGATTTATGATCAGATGATTGATTTTGCAAAATACGCCTTTAATAAATCCCATGCCACTTGTTATGCCAAGGTGGCGTATCAGACCGCATATTTAAAAACCCATTACCAAACCGCCTATCTTGCCGCGTTGATGACCAGCGTGATCGGTTCTACCGAAAAAACGGCAGAATATATCGAGGAATGTCGTAGGGTTGGTGTTCCCGTGATGCCGCCCCACATCAATAAGAGTTTTTCCCGCTTTCAGGCAACGCCCGATGGTATTATTTACGGCTTACTTGCTATTAAAAATGTTGGAGCTAAGATGGTGGATGATATCGTTGCTGAGCGAGAGAAAAATGGGGAATATAAAGATTTTGTTGACTTTTGCACCCGCATCTCAGGAAAGGATATCAATTCCAGAGCCATCGACAGTATGATCAAATGTGGTGTGTTTGATTGTTTTAAGTTTTCTCGTCGGCATCTTTCTATGGTTCATGAGCAATTAATGGATAGTATTTCCATGGAAAAGAAAAGTCAGGTGGAGGGGCAGATCGGTCTTTTCTCTATGTTGGCAGAACCGGTTGATGTGGGAAGCCGCTTTTTCAAAGATCCTCAGTCGGAATTTGAAAAATCCGTCAAATTAGCTTTTGAAAAAGAAATGATCGGGATTCATTTGACGGACAATCCCTTTGAACCCTACCGGCACATTTATGACCGTAAAGACATTACGGTGATTTCAAAGGCATTGTCGGATGAAACAGCAGACGGTACGGAACTTTGGTGCTTTGTGCAGATTGATTCCTTTAAGTCAGTTAAAACCAAAGCGGGGCAGGAGATGGGGTATCTTTCCTTGTCGGATCTTTCGGGCAATATGGAGGGAATCATGTTTCCGAAGGTTTATGCCCGCTTGCGAACAACCCTTGCCAAAAATGCCATGGTCTTTTTGCGCGGTAAGATTCAGCAGGATGAAGTGCGCGGCACCAAGTTACTGATCGAAGAGATTCGCCATCCCAGTGAATCTGAATTGCAGAATAAGGTTCGGCGTCTCTATATTAAATTACCCAGTCGTGAAAGTCGAGAGATGGAAGAAGTGTTGAATTTACTGCATCGGTATCCCGGTGTTCATGAATGTATTTTATACTTTGCCGATACGCAAAAAACAGTTTCTACTCTTAATAAATTTGGCGTCGATTTTCACCGTGATTTATTAAATGCATTGAAAAATCTGCTTGGCGATGCGGAAATTGTAATAAAATAAGATTGATTTTTCAGTATAAGTAGTGTATAATTCATTTGATAATCCAAAAAAGAGGTTTTTAGAATGGAATCTAAGGTTAAAAAAATTGGTGTATTGACCAGCGGCGGCGATGCTCCCGGTATGAATGCAGCCATCCGCGCTGTGACCAGAGCGGCTCGGTCTAAAGGAATTGAAGTTGTCGGAATCCGCAGAGGATATGCCGGTTTGATCGCCGGTGATATTGTTGAGCTGGATGTTCGCGATGTTTCTAATATTTTGCAAGTCGGCGGTACCATGCTGTTTACTGCGCGCAGTAAAGAGTTTTGCACTGAAGAGGGTATGAAAAAGGCAATTGATAATTGCCATAAGTTTGGTATTGAAGGCTTGGTTGTAATTGGCGGCGATGGTTCTTATCGTGGTGCAGGCGATCTTTCTGCTCATGGTATTCCTTGCGTTGCTCTGCCCGGTACTATTGATAATGATATCAGTTCTACCGATTATACCATCGGTTTTGATACTTGTGTGAACTGTGTTGCAGACATGGTTGACCGTATCCGCGATACCATGCGTTCTCATGAGCGCTGCTCTGTGGTAGAAGTTATGGGTAGACATGCCGGCTATATTGCTTTGCATGCAGGAATTGCTACCGGAGCGGCATTTGTAATGGTTCCCGAGGTGCAGTCTTCTGTTGTGGATGTGATTAAAAAGATCGAAGAAGGTCGTGCAGTCGGCAAGTCCAACTTTATTGTTATGGTTGCCGAAGGCGTTGGACATGCGGAGGATCTTTCCAAATATATCCAGGATACAACCGGGATTGTTACTCGCGCAACTATTCTGGGTCATGTGCAGCGTGGCGGCAGACCCAGTTCTCGTGACCGTGTTTTGGCAAGCCGTTTTGGTGCATATGCTGTGGAACTTCTTGCCGAAGGTAAGAGCAATCGCGTTGTTGGCATCCGTAAGGAT
>JAZNGR010000186.1:0-2102 GCA_045576575.1 Eubacteriales bacterium | reverse complement strand
GCAGCCCAAGGAGGCCAAGCCCGAATCCGACGCAGAACCTGCCAAGAAGAATAACCGCCGCCGTCCCAACCACCGCCGCCGTAAGCCCGATAAGCCTGCCGGTGATGCCGAATAAAAATAAGAGCCGCCCATGAGGCGCTGTCCAATAAAACAGTGTATTGTTTTCGGGAAATGGCATGATTTCGGTCATGCCATTTCCCGTTTTTCATATCATTAGAGCAATGCTGCAGGAAGAATGCCAATGTAGTTGTAGCTGTCCTTCAAATAGAGCTCTTTAATGATGTTCCTATGATTGTTGTTTTGAAAATGAAAATAGGGAACAAATGCGGTTCGTCAGAACTATGGTTGTGCCCTATTTGGGCAAGGATAGATGCGAAGCATCGCAAGGGGTGCAGCCTCTTGTACGGAACAAAAGTGATGCAGGACAGCGAGGATATTCAGATATCTTCGCTGTAAACTCCGTAGGACGCACTACATGGTCGCAGACCATGTATAGAAGTGCGCCCTGGTTCCTAAGGACAAATGGTTCCCATGTTTGCTGAATTTTATCAATAATTTTTCCGGAGTGCAAAGTGTGGATAAAATTTGAATCTTGCATACTTTTCCGTAAAAAGAGATGAGGCGGTGACCGGATTGGTCACCGCCCTTTTGTCCTTATCGGCGAAACAGTTTTTTCAGATCCTTCAGGTCATCCAAACCGATGTCCCTGCTTTTCTTCGGCTCCGGTTTTACATAGTCAAAGCCACCATGGGGTTCCCGGATGCAGAAGCCGATGGACAGCCGGTCCGGGTCGCCCTCGAAGCCATGCTCGGTGTCCGCATTGTACACCACACCGTCGATGCGCTTGAAAAGCTGTCCGGGGCTGGGGTACTGGCCTGCGGGACGGAAACCGTCTGCGATCAGAATCTGCCGGTACTGCTCCAGGGCCCGGTGGGCGGCGTTGGTGTCGCCGTTATAGCCTGCGGAGAAGTAGATCACACCGGGGTCATATTCTTCCAGATTATATTCGCTGCCGCCACAGGTCCACTTGGGATACTGGGGAAGCATGGTGTCCCATTGATTAAGTTCTGCTTCATCCTTTGCTCTCTGTGCCTGTTCCTCGGCAACTGCCGCAGGGAGCTTGGTACCGCAGTCTTCGCAGTATTTTGTGCCGATGGTGTTCTGCTTGCCGCAGGAGGGACAAACCGCGCCTTCTGCTACGGTCTGCTCCGGGAGCTTGGCACCGCAGGCGGGGCAGAAGGTCTTTTCCGCTGTGGTAGGCTGGCCGCAGCCGGGACAGATCTTCGTGTTCTTGCCCATCTGGGTGGCATAGCACTGCATGGAGCGTTCCAGATTGGCAAAGGCACCCTCCAGAGAGGATGTGGTTTTTCTTGCTTCCTGGGCGGCATTGCCCGCCGCCTGGTCAAAGCGGTCAGCAGCTTTGTTTGCATACTCGGTGGCCCTGGGTTCCACCACCTCCCGGACGGCCTTGCCCACGGCATCGCCGATGCCCTTGCTGATACCCTGACTGACGGCATCCCGAATGGCCCGTTTCAAAAAACTCATAAATTATCCTCCTTTTTTCATTCTTAGCTGTCATTGCGAACCGGTCCGCTTAAGTGGTATGGCAATTCGTTCTCCTTAGGTAATTTCTGCGATAACGCAATATGTCATAATCTCACTTGCTTCAAACCTTCTTCTTTAATTATATAACAGTTTTGGGGTTGTTTTCAAGATAGACGGTTTTCTTTTTATTCCGTTATTTGTCGAAGTCGATGCACCTGTTTCGCTGACTGATTCTCAGCAGAAGCTATTGGAGCGTTGGGCAAGATTAAGTGAAGAGCAGCAAGCAGTTGTTTTTGCTTTAATTGAAAAAATGTGAAAATCCGCCAGGATTGGCATCGTAAGGTGTGCCAGCACTGGCGGGTTTCGTCATAATTTGATTTGGACAAAAGAAAAACAAGCGATATCTCGTTCATAATGAACCGGATATCGCTCGTTTTTGCTGCTGCACTCTGCTTGGCAGCTACCCTATGTCAGTAGTTTTCATAAGTCGGAGGCCAAGCGGTCTTAGGAAGACAAATAAGGCAGTCAACTCCTTGGCTCACAGAACGACATGGCTA
>JAZNGR010000185.1:0-15486 GCA_045576575.1 Eubacteriales bacterium | reverse complement strand
TGGCCTCCGACTTAGCCCCCTTATTCCATGGATCCTGCCATGGCCGATGAATGCTTTGCATTCAAGATGGCTCAATTGGAATTATGCGACGAGACCATGGACATCATTGTTTTACCCGAATACAGCGACGATCCCTGCTGTACCAACACCCGGGAGGATACCCTTGCGGCCTATGAAAAATACAGCAAGCCCTTATTGGAAGCCTGCGCCGCCACCGCCAAGCGATGCCGCTCCATGGTGTTTGTGAACGGTCTTTACGAGGCTCCCACCGGCTTTCGCAACACCACCTATTGCTTCAACCGCCGGGGAGAGATCGTTGGCAAATACTTCAAAAAGCATCTGCCGCCCTTAGAGTTCGGTCCCTTGGCGCTGGACAGCGATTATACCTTTGAATTCTCCGAACCTTATATCTTAGAAATGGAAGGCCTGCGATTTGGATTTCTCACCTGCTATGATTTCTATTTTTATGAAGCCTTCCCCAATATTGCCCGCCAGAATGTGGACATCATTATCGGCTGCTCTCTGCAACGCAGCGACTCGCATCAAGCATTGGAGATTATGTGCCGCTTTTTAGCCTATAATACCAATGCTTATGTATTGCGTTCCTCCGTCAGCATGGACGAGCAATCGACCGTCTGCGGCGCCAGCATGATTGTGGACCCCTTCGGCAATGTTTTGGCCAATATGAGAAGCAGGCGGGGGCTTGCTACCGCGGAATTCGATCCCAAAAACAAGTATTATAAGCCCGCCGGCTTCGGCGGCGCCCCTGCGCCCCATTACGAATATATGGAATGGGGGCGCCATCCCCAGCAATACCGCCCTGCGGGCAGTTTCATTGTGCGCCCCGATGAGCATACCCCCTATGCCCGCACTCATATAACGGCACCTGCCGAGAAGACGCTGGAGGCCATCGGCGCCGCCGTTGCCACCGATACGGAGGAGATCACCCTGCCCCTCACCGATTCCGAAGACGGCATTCTGGTGCACTCCACGCCCCTGGAGCAGATCCTCAAAAAATTCTCCTGCCATACCATCTTTGCGCTTCAGACCGAAGATGCCGCCGTTTTGAAAAAGCTTCCCCCTCTGCTTCATCGCTATGACTGCGAAAAGCATGTATTTCTCACCCTTCCCCAGGAGCTTCAGCCCTTGGCGAAGGAGCTTTTGAAAAAAATTCGCATTTCTTAAAAAAAATTGTGACCTTTTCGGTTTTTCAAACGTTTATGTTATAGGAGGGCAAATGAGTGCCGATGTTGACCCGTTCAAAACCCGATATGGAAGCGGTATATACCCAATATGCCGATCTCCTTTACCGAGTGGCGCTGGCTCAGCTGGGAAATGACGCGGATGCCGAAGATGCGGTGCAGGATGTATTGATCCGATACATGACCAAAGCACCCGCCTTTTTCAGCCGCGATCATGAAAAAGCATGGCTTTTGCGCAGTACGATCAACCGCTGCCACGACATCGCAAGGCGAAAGCAACGAATCCATGTTGTTGCGCTGGAAGATGCCGCGGAAGTTGCTGCCGAAGACCAAAACGGTCTTTCCGATCTGCTGGAGACCCTCTCTCGCCTGCCGAAAAAATACAAAGAAACGGTGGTTCTTCATTGCCTGGAAGGATTTTCCTTGCAGGAGACCGCCTCTATTCTCGGTATTTCTCTCTCGGCGGCGAAGATGCGGATCTCCCGCGCTCGCGAAATGCTTAGAGAGGAGGAAAACGATGTTCTCTAAAAAAGAGCTGGATGCTTACAAAAGCATTCAAGCGCCGAATACGCTTCATCGCAAGATCCAAGAAGCGTGCCGGCAGCAAAAACGCGCCCTGCGCTTGCCGCAGATGGGGCTGATTGCCGCCGCTGCGTGCTTGGTATTGATCGTTGGGCTGATGGGATTCTTCCCCCGCCAAGGAACCCCCAAGATCGTTCTCAACGGGCAGACCTTGGAAGATTCGGTATTCTTCTACGACATCTCCCCAGCCTCGGAACTGAGAAGTTCGCCGGTATTCAGCGTTCCGCTGGAGTTGACCCTTCCCGATGAAACGGTTCTTGCCGTTTCCTACGGGCAGATGCTCACCAACGATTCTGATCCCGCAAAAACCCTCACCGCACAAGGAGACCTTGAACTTTGGTGGGAGTTTCCGAGAGGGGAAGAACTACCGACTTTGGAAATGACCCTCGACAGCGAAAACGGGCAGACCCTCATCACCCTGACCTATGACCCCGCGGAGAAAACCATCACCGCAACAAAAACAAAAAATTAAAAGGAGAACCAAAACAATGAAAAAGATTCTTGCTCTGATCCTCTGCGTTGCTATGCTGCTGACGGTGGCTTCCTGCGGCGCAAACAACACCACCAACAACGACGAAAACAACAACGACGCCGGCAACGAGACCGCCACCATCGGTCAGACCCTGCTGGCGGATTTCAACACCAAGACCGGTACTGCTCAGGAGATTGCTGACGCTCTTCTGCAAAACGAAGTCATCGAGTTCATGGGCGCTTCCATGCCCGTTGAGCCCGGTTATCTCACCGGCTTCGACAATGTGGAGATCAAAGACTTCAAAGAGGGCGTCATGTTTGCTCCCATGATCGGTACCATCCCCTTTGTTGGCTATATCTTCACTCTGGAAGAAGGCGCTGATGTGGACACCTTCAAGACTACCCTGAAGGACAACGCCAACCTGCGCTGGAACATCTGCACCGCCGCTGAGGAACTGGTTGTGGAGAACAACGGCAACACCGTATTCTTCCTGATGTGCCCCACCACCTTTGAGCAGCCCGAGACCGAGGGCGATGCCGGTATCGGTGGTATGGATATGGCAGGCGATATGGGTCCCGCCGCTGAAGAAGGAATCACCTTAGAGTAATTGATTGCATGATTCGGCATAACGGCGCCTTGCCGTTATGCCGAATTTTTTTAGAAAGGATTTATGGCATATGCTTTTTTCAAGCATTCCCTTTTTATATTATTTTCTGCCCGCGGTGATCCTTCTTTATCTCATAGCGCCGAAAAAGCTGAAGAACACCGTTTTACTGCTGGCCAGCCTGATCTTTTATGCCTGGGGCGAGCCGCGGCTGGTCCTTTTGATGATGATCACCGTTTTTGGCGGGTATGTTTTGGGGCTGCTCACCGAGCGGTTCCCCAAGCAGAAAAAGATTTTTCTTATCATCGCCTTACTCTTCAGTTTGGGCTTTTTGGTCTACTTTAAATATACCGATTTCTTTATTGCCAATTTCAATAAAATAACCGGGCTTTCCGTTCCCCTCCTGCGGGTGACCCTGCCCATCGGCATCAGCTTTTATACCTTCCAGATCTTGAGTTATAATATCGATGTTTACCGCGGGGATGTTCCCGCTCAGCGCAATCCCATTGATCTTGCGGCCTACATCTCCTTCTTCCCCCAATTGATCGCGGGCCCCATTGTGCGCTACAGCGACATTGCCACCCAATTGAAGGAGCGTACCCACAACTTTGAGAAGACCGCCGCAGGAAGCCGCCGTTTTCTTTTGGGCCTTGGAAAAAAGATCCTCATTGCCAACGCGCTGGGAGAGCTTTGCGATCTCTTTAAAAGCACCACCCAGCCCAGCGTTCTTTATTTCTGGCTCTACGGCATCGCGTTTGCGCTTCATATCTATTTTGATTTCTCCGGCTACAGCGATATGGCCATCGGCCTTGGCAAGCTCTTCGGCTTTGAATTTATTGAAAACTTCAATTACCCCTATATTTCCAAGAGCATTACCGAATTCTGGCGGCGGTGGCATATGTCGCTGGGCACCTGGTTTCGGGATTATGTTTATTTCCCCATGGGCGGTTCGAGAGTCCGAAAGCCGCGGATGTTTTTCAACATCTTTACTGTATGGATGCTGACCGGCTTCTGGCATGGTGCCGATTGGACCTTTATTCTTTGGGGACTTTATTTCGCCATCCTCTTGGTGATCGAAAAAGTCTTCTTACTGCCCCATCTGAAAAAATCCAAGGTGCTCAGCCGCATCTATCTGCTCTTTTTAGTAATGATCAGTTTCATCCTCTTCAATGCTGCATCGGTGGGCGAAGCCCTGCAGCAGATCGGCGGACTCTTCGGTGCCGGCGGCATCCCGCTGATCTCCGCCGAGGCGGTCTATTATATGAAGAGCTATGGCATGATCTTTTTGATCGCCATAATCGGCGCCACCCCCATCCCCAAGAAACTTGCCGAAAAAAGCAAGGTGACGCAATGGGTAGAGCCTGTCGTTTTAGCGGGGCTGTTGATGGTGATCACTGCCTATTTGGTAGACGGATCCTTCAATCCGTTTCTCTATTTTCGGTTTTAAAGGAGGGCTGTTATGAAGATCAAACATATTCTTACAACCACTCTGATGGCGGCACTGCTCTTCGGCATCTCTCTTTGGTGCCTTTTTGGGGAAAAGCCCGACTATTCCGATAGCGAGCGGCGACTTTTGGCAGCCTTTCCCGACATCACCTTAGATGCTATCATCAGCGGCGAGTTTGCCGGCGATTTTGAAGACTATGCGGTGGACCGCTTCCCCGCCCGAGATACCTGGCGGAGCATCAAGGCCTATACCCGCCTGGGGCTGTTTTTGCAAAAAGACAACAACGGCCTCTATCAAAAAGACGGCTACCTTTCCAAACTGGAATATCCCATGGATCCCAAGATGGCGGACCATGCCATCAGGCTGTTCACCAAGATCAAAGAAAAATATCTCACCAACAATGCGATCTATTTTTCCATGATCCCCGATAAAAACTGTTATCTCGCGGATCTTTCCATAGACTATACCGCCTTTGAAACTTATATGGCGGATGGATTACCCTTTGCCGAAAACATCTCCATTGCCGATCTTTTAGCGGCAGAGGACTATTACAAAACCGATACCCATTGGCGGCAGGAGCAGATCACCGATGTTGCCGATCGCTTAGCCACCGCAATGGAAACCGCCCTTTCGGGCAATTATGAGAAAACCACTTTGGAAACGCCCTTTAACGGCGTTTATGTGGGGCAATCGGCACTGATCTGCCAACCGGATACCATTACCTATCTCACCAACGAGACCATCGACGGCTTTTCGGTAGAAGGCGCCAAGGGAGTCTACGACCTCTCCCTTGCCGGCGGCAAGGATCCTTATGAACTGTTTCTCTCGGGCAATCAGCCCATCATCACCATTCAAAACCCTGCCAACGCTTCGGGAAAGCGGCTGATCCTCTTCCGGGATTCCTTCGGCTCCTCCATGGCGCCGCTTCTGGCAGAGGGCTATTCCGAAACGGTGCTGGTGGATCTTCGGTATGTATCCACCGATATGCTGGGGCAGTTTGTGGATTTCGAAAACGCCGATGTGCTGTTTCTCTACAGCACTCTGCTGCTCAACAGTTCCCTTGGAATGAAATAAAAAAATGCCACCCGGGGCAGACCTTCGTAAGGAATAAGTGCCTTAAAATTCCAGATTTTGAGATACAGATTTTAGTTCAGACGAGATAATAAAATCTCCGCAATGCTGACGCATTACGGAGATTTTTTATTTTGTATGGGCGGAAAAGATGCACTCAAAACCGCTTCTTCCTTGCGAAGGGCTGCCCTGAGGTGGCATTTTTTTGATTACTTCTTGGGTTTTTTGATCTTGTTCAGTTTCTTATTGAGATCCAAGAGTTCCTCTTTGGTGAAATGGATATCGGCCGCGCCCATAAGGCTGGTGAGGCGGATCACGGTAAAGCTGCCCATCATCTGCATCATACTGTCGCTGACCTCAAAGCCGGCCGCACCGCCGCCGCTCTTCATGGATTTCATCATCTTGGCGGCAAGGCCCGCAAAGAGCATCTTGCCCTGCAGGGTGGAGGTGATATCGGAGAGGGTATCATTGAGAGAGAAATAGCCCTCGGGTGCCTCAATATCGAACCAATTGAGAACGGTACCTTTCTCCACCAGGCGATAAGCCTCATTAAACTTCTCTACCTTGCGGATCACGCTCTCATCCTTGAAATCTCCCGCCACAGCGGTGAGCTTGGTCTCCCCCACATTGGGAACATCGAAATAGAAGAAATGATCGGGAGCGGTCTTTTTGCCCAAGGAAACGCCGTTGGCAAACAGTTCCACTTCGGGCAGATTGGAATAGACGGTGACCTTGGTGGTATCCTCCACCCGATCAATATACCGCTTTCCGCAAAGATGAACAAAAGGATCATCGGAGAGCCATGCCTTATAAGCATAGAAGGCATCCTTCTTATACTTGCGGTCGAAGGTCATGAGACCCTTATGGTTCTGACCGTTTTCACCGCCCTCGGCCCGGGCATCGGCGCCGAAATCAAACATATTCCATACATGGGTCGCCCACATATATTTACGGCTGAACAGCTGCTTGATCAGCTCCTCATGATAGAACGCCTGATATTCCTCGGTATAATCGCCCTGCATGGGATTGGAGGTATGCCAATTCAGCGCCTCGCAACCATATTCAGAGCAGCCGATGGGGAGCTTGGGGAACTTCTCATGGAACTTATCGAACCAAGGACCGTTCATGGCGGTATTGCCGCCATACCAACCGAAATAATGGTTATAAGATACCACATCGGGGACCTGCACATAATCGGAATCCATATCCGCCATGGTCAGGCAAGCCATGGTGGTCAGACGGGTCTTATCCATCTCATGGCAGAGATCATTGAGGATATGATGGTTTTCCAAAAGATCGGGATCGTCCTCGCCGTTCATGGTGATCTCATTGGAAAGACCCCAGACCACAATAGAGGGATGGTTATAATTCTGAATGATCAGTTCTTTCATCTGGGAAACGGTGTTTTCTCTGCCGTTCGGCATATGCTTGGAGATATAGGGAATCTCCGCCCATACTACCATACCCCGCTCATCGCAAAGGTCATAGAAATACTGATCATGCTGATAATGAGCCAGACGAATGGTAGTAGCACCCACTTCGCAGATAAAGTCCATATCCTCTTTATGATGCTCGGGCAGCAGAGCATTACCGATGCCCCAGCGATCCTGATGGCGGGAAACGCCGCGCAGGGGATATTCCTCACCGTTTAAGATAAAACCGTTTTCGGGATCAATCTTGAAGGTGCGGCAACCGAAGCGGGTGCAAACATTATCCAACACCTCGCCGTTCTCCATCAGTTCGGCCTCGCAACAATAGAGATAGGGATCCTTGCAACCATGCCAAAGATGAACATCCTTCAGTTCGAAGGTGGCGGTGGTATCAGCACTTTCAACGGTAGCAATGGGATTCTCTTCAGCATCATAAACGGTATAGCGAATGGTTTGACCCATCTTGCTATTCTTCACAAATACCTCCACCTCTACTTTAGCATCCTTACCCTCCACATGGGGAGTTACCTTGATACCGGGGCAGCCGTAATACTCTAAATCAAAATGGGATTCGCTGACGCAGATGAGGTTTACATCCCGATACAGACCGCCATAGAAGGTAAAGTCTGCCATCTGGGGATAGACCCGATCGTTGGGCGCGTTGTCTACCGCGATGGCCAAAAGGTTCTTGGCCTCCAGATGGTCGGTCACATCCACCCGCCAGGTGGAATAGCCGCCATCATGGGATGCCAGTTTCTTCCCGTTGAGATACACCTCAGCAGAAGAATTGGCGCCGCGGATCTCCAAAAAATAGCGGTCTGCCTCGGGCAGATCCATTTTATCCAGCTCTTTCACATAATGACAGGTGCCGCGGAAATAATCGCCGCCGCCATCCTGACCGTCGATGCCGTTCCAAGAATGGGGCAGGTTTACAAAATACCAATCGGTGGGAACTGCGGTGGGCAGCTCGGCAACGTTTTTGGCGAATGCCCATTTGGCATTTAAATTCAATACTTGTCTCATAGTTCGACTCCTTTTTTAAAAAAGGGTGTCAGGCAAGGGTCTCCCCTGCCTGACACCCGCGTTTATGAAATTACTCAGCCTTGCGAGCTTCCAATTCTTCGTTCATGGTAGCGAGGGTCTTCTTATCCAGATTGTAGACCAAGCCCAAACCGATGAACTGCAAAACAGCGGAAAAGAGGTAGGTGCCGGCGACCAGATAACGCATCCGAACCGCAACTTCCCAAACCTGATTGCCTTCGTTCTCGCCAACATAGCCCAAAGCAACCATTACAACCAATACCAAAGCGGGACCAACACCCTGCGCCAGCTTACGGAAGAAGGAATGGAGAGAATAAACAGTACCCTCTTCGCGAGTGCCGTTTTTCCACTCATTATAGTCGATAGCGTCGCCCATCATTGCCCAAGATACGGTGGAATAAATCCCCAGACCCAAAGCAAAGACCAACTGACAGAGAATGTAGATGATCAGATCCAGACCGGTGTTCTCAGGGAAGGTAATAAACAGACCCAGGCCGGAAACGATGGAAACGATGGAACCGAAGGTAGCCAATTCTTTTTTACCGAACTTGGCAACCATGGGACGTGCCAACGGAGTAAATACCACGATGGGGATCATGGCAAACAACTGAACGATACCGGAGATCTGCACATTCTTAAAGTAAGACTGGAAGACAACGGTAACGGCGGTAGCAGCACCCTGCATACCAATGAACATACCCATGGCAGCGATGGTAGCACCCACTGCGGGACGGTTCTTCATGAAGTTGCCGATGGCTTTCAATACATTGAACTTGGGGGTCTCTTCTTTGAGGGTGATATCCTGCTCCACGCGGATCTCGGTATTGCGGATCATGAACTGGAAGCAGAAGAAGCCCAAAACGCCCATGATCAGAGCAGCAATGAATACACGCTCGCCGATGAGGTTATTGTTTGCATCGTAAATAATGAAGGGCAGGATCACCATGGGCAGCATATTGCCGAAGATGGAACCAACCGAACGCCAAGCAGAAAGAGAAGCGCGATCCTTGGGATCCTTGGAGATCAAGGACAGCAAGGAGCCGTAAGGCACATTGGCTACGGTATAGAAAGCATCCCACACCACATAACCGGCGATGAAGATGATGAACTTCGCCCAAACAGGGGCATTGGGGAAGGGCAGGAAGCAGCAAGCACCGCCCACGATCAGACCGATAGAACCGGCCCAAATATATGCCAAAAACTTGTTTTTCTTATAATTACGCTTATCAGCATCGATCAAAGAACCGATCAGAGGATCGTTGATAGCATCCCATACCTGCACAACGATCAACAGCAAAGCATACCAAAGATCCATACCCATGAACTGGGTCCAGAAGATCGACATGGTACCCTTCAGAGCAAAGCTCATGTTACAACCGAGATCACCGGCTGCATAAGCGATACTGTCGCGAATACCAAACTTGCGATGTCCGGTTTCGTCTAAAACAACTTTTTTACTCATTTTTCCAAGAATCCTCCTGCGAATTTTTTGTAGGGTATTTCCTAATTTTAATTATAAAAGAAACCTCACGATTGTGTGAGGATATTTTTCATCTCTTATTGTATAATTTTCATGTAAATTCGGTTTAGGCAGTTGAAATGTGCTGAATTATATATTATAATGATAGAAAAAGTGATTATTTTTTGTCTGTTGTGACAATGAAAGGGGAGAATAATTGGTATGTATCATGAGCCGAGTCTTCGGATGCTGCGGGAGACCTTCCGCAAGTGCCGGATCCAGACCCTGCTTTTAGATCCTGCCGCACCACTCGATCCCAGAGCCGATATAGGGCTCCATAAACTTTTGGGGCTGAAAATGCCCCGCCATTCCATTGAGGAGATGGTTGGTACCCTTCTGCAGAATACCGTTTATCGGATGACCGATTCTTTTCTGCGCCGTTATCTTTTCTTCCTATTGCAAGAAGAGGCCGGAAATCGGGCGGCCCTTCTGATCGGTCCCTATCTGCCCCGCGCCCTTTCGGAACAGACCCTTCTGGAATTGGCGGAGCAATTGAATCTGCCCGCTCAATACGCCAAAGATTTAGATGATTATTACGGCAATCTCCCCATTCTCACGGAAGACAGCCATCTTTTTGCCTTGCTGGATTCTTATGAAGAACTGCTTTGGGGCAATAAGCGCCCTACCGAGATTTTGGATCTCACCTGGGATGCCGCCGCCCTTTCTCTGAAAAAGGAGCAGGAGGTACCGGAGCCGGAGCGCGCCGCCTGGAATATGCAGATGATCGAGGAGCGCTATCACTTTGAAAATGAGCTGATGCGTGCGGTGGAGCACGGTCAACTTCATAAAGCGGAGATCCTCTTCTCGGGGATCGGCACCACCCGCTTTGAGCAGCGTACTGCCGATCCGGTGCGTAATACCAAGAATTATTGCGTGATCATGAATACCCTCTTGCGGAAGGCGGCGGAGCAGGGCGGGGTGCATCCCACCTATCTGGACAGCATGTCCTCTTCTTATGCTCGCAAGATTGAAAGCGCATCTTCCATGGATCAATTGGAGGAACTGATGCCGGAGATGTTCCGCGCATACTGCCGCTTGGTGCGCAAACATTCCATGCGGACTTATTCTTCCACAGTGCAAAAGACTATTTTAATGATTGACGCAGATCTTTCTGCCCCCCTCTCCCTCTCTACCCTTGCCAAAGCGCTGAACATCAGCGCCGGCTATCTTTCCGATCTGTTTCGCCGCGAGGTGGGGCAGACGCTGACCGAGTTTATCAACCGCAAACGCATCGAGCGGGCAAAGCAGTTGCTTTCTTCTACCCAACTGCAGGTGCAGACCATCGCTCAGCATTGCGGATTTTTGGATGTGCAGTATTTCTCCAAGACCTTTAAGAAATACACCGGCATCACCCCCAGAGAATTTCGGCAAAGCAGCCGATGAAAGGAAATGACTATGACCAAGTTTATGGATCGGGATTTTCTCTTAAGCAATCCCACCGCCAAAACCCTCTACCATGAATATGCCGCCCGGTGCCCGATTTTGGATTATCATTGCCATGTGAGCCCCAAGGAGATCTTTGAGGATCAACATTTTAATAATATCACCGAAGTTTGGTTGGGCGGTGATCATTATAAATGGCGCATCATGCGCTCCAACGGAGTGGAAGAACGGTATATTACCGGCGATGCCTCCCCGCGGGAAAAGTTTCAAAAATTTGCCGAAGCGCTGCCCAAAGCCATCGGCAATCCCATGTATCATTGGTGCCATCTGGAACTGAAGACCTATTTCGGCTATACCGGCGTTTTAAACGGTGAGACCGCCGAGGAGGTTTGGGTGCTGACTGCCGAAAAACTCAAGAGTCCCGATATGGGTGTTCGCGGGTTGATCGCCAAGAGCAATGTTGCTATGATCGGTACCACCGATGATCCCATCGACTCTTTGGAATGGCATCGAAAACTAGCCGCCGACCCCACCATGAAGACCTTGGTGGCCCCCTCCTTCCGCCCCGATAAGGCGCTGAATATTGACAAAGTCGGCTGGAAGGATTATATTTTACAGTTAGGGGACGCCTCCGGCGTTGCCATTAAGGATCTTGCCTCTTTGGAGGAGGCTCTCGGGAAGCGGATGGCTCATTTCGATGCCCATGGCTGCCGCGCCAGTGACCACGGTTTGGATCGGATGATCTGGCGAGAGGGTTCTCGCGCCGATGCCGATGCCATTATCGCCAAGGGTCTTGCCGATCAAGCGGTGACCATGGAGGAGGCAGAAGTTTTAAAAACCCACCTTCTGCAATTCTGTGCCAAGGAATACACCAAGATGGGTTGGGTCATGCAATTGCATTATAACTGCCTGCGCAATCCTAATTCGGTGATGCTTAAAACCTTAGGCCCCGATACAGGCTTTGATGTGATCGGTCCCCATAACGGATCGGCGGCGCTGGCCAAACTCTTAGATAATCTCAATGCCCAAGGGAATTTGCCCCGTACCATTCTTTACAGCCTTGATGCAGGGGACAACGGTTTCCTCGACACTTTGATCGGTGCCTTTCAGGGCAGCGACATTCCCGGGAAACTGCAGCACGGCAGCGCCTGGTGGTTCAACGATAATAAGCAGGGAATGCGGGATCAGCTGATCTCTCTTGCCAACTTAAGTCTTTTGGGCAACTTTATCGGGATGCTGACCGATTCCCGCAGCTTCTTAAGCTACACCCGCCATGAATATTTCCGCCGCATCCTTTGCAACCTTTTGGGTGAATGGGTGGAAAACGGCGAATACCCCGCGGATATTCCCGCGTTGGGCGCCATGGTTCAGGATATTTGTTGCAATAATGCAAAGCGTTACTTTAATTTGGAGGATCAATAAAAATGAACATGAAACTTTCCTTCCGTTGGTACGGGGATAGTGACCCCATCTCTTTGGAATACATCTCCCAGATTCCGGGGATGCGCTCCATTGTTTCGGCGGTCTATGATGTGAAACCCGGCGAAGTTTGGCCCGAGGAAAGCATCGAAAAGATGAAAAAAGAATGCGAAGACCATGGCTTGATCTTCGACGTGGTAGAATCCATTCCCGTCCATGAGGATATCAAATTGGGCAGAGGCGATGTAGACCATCTTTTGGAGGTCTATTGCGAAAACATCCGCCGCTGCGCCAAATACGGAGTGAAGTGCGTTACCTATAATTTCATGCCGGTCTTTGACTGGACCCGTACCCAATTGGATAAAAAGGCTCCCGACGGTTCCACCTCGCTGGTGATGTATTGGGAGCAGATGAAGGGCTTGGATCCCCTGAAGGATGATATCCATCTTCCCGGCTGGGATTCCAGTTATACCCAAGAGCAGGTGCGCGAGCTGATCGCCGCCTATGGCGAACTGGGTGAAGAAGGCCTTTGGAGCAACTTAGAGCGGTTCCTTAAAAAGATCATCCCCGTTGCCGAGGAATGCGGTATCAGAATGGCGATCCATCCCGATGATCCCCCGTATCCCATCTTCGGTCTGCCCCGCATCATTACTTGCGAAGCAAACTTAGATCGGTTCTTGAAGCTCTACGACAGCCCTGCCAACAGCCTTTGCCTCTGCACCGGCTCCTTGGGCTGCGCCGAGAGCAATGATATTCCTGCCATGATCCGCAAATATGCCAAGGCTGATCGCATTGCCTTTATGCATATCCGTAATGTGAAGATCCTCCCCGACGGCTCCTTCGAAGAGCGGGCGCACCTGTCTTCCTGCGGAACGCTGGACATCTATGAAGTTGTTAAGGCATTGGTGGAAAACGGCTACGACGGCTATGTCCGCCCCGACCACGGTCGGATGATCTGGGGCGAGACCGGCAAGCCCGGCTACGGTCTTTTCGACCGCGCTCTGGGCGCCACCTATATCAACGGACTTTTTGAAGCCTGCGAAAAGGCGATCAAGGAATAACAAGGAGGAATGACCCATGAATAAGAATGTATTGAACACCGATCTGACCGGCAAGGTTGCCGTTGTGACCGGTGCAGGCGGCATCCTTTGCAGTAATTTTGCAAAGGTGCTGGCAAGAGCCGGCGCCAAGGTGGCGCTCCTGGATCTCAATCAATTGGCGGCAGAGCAATATGCCAAGGAGATCGTGGAAGAGGGCGGCATCGCCAAGGCCTATGGCTGTAATGTTCTGGACAAGATGGTCTGCTCGGTGGTTGCCGATCAGGTATTGGCCGATCTCGGCCCCTGCGACATTCTGATCAACGGTGCCGGCGGTAATAATCCCCCCGCCACCACCGATAAGGAATATTTTGAGATCGGTGATATCGATGCCGAGACCAAGAGCTTTTTTGATCTGGAGGCCGACAGTGTGGGCTTTGTATTCAACCTGAACTTCCTGGGCACCCTGATCCCCACCCAGGCCTTTGCCAAGCAGATGGTAGGCAGAGAGGGCTGCAACATTCTCAACATCTCCTCCATGAACGCCTATACCCCTCTCACCAAGATCCCCGCTTATTCCGGTGCCAAGGCCGCCATCTCCAACTTTACCCAATGGCTGGCTGTGCATTTCTCCAAGGTGGGCATTCGGGTCAACGCTATTGCGCCCGGCTTCTTCTCCACCAAGCAGAATGCCAAGCTGCTCTTTAATGAAGACGGAACTCCCACCCCCCGCACCGGCAAGATCTTAGCCGCCACCCCCATGGGGCGGTTCGGCGAGAGCGAGGAGCTGGAGGGCGGTCTGCTCTTCCTGCTGAACAATGAAGCCGCCGGCTTTATTACCGGTGTTGTGCTTCCCATCGACGGCGGTTTTTCCGCCTATTCCGGCGTATAAGGCGACAAGAAAGGAGAATAATCATGACAGTATTAGAACGATTGCGTAATGCAGGCGTTGTGCCTGTGGTTGTTTTAGATGATGCTAAGGATGCGGTTCCCACCGCCAATGCCATGCTGGCAGGCGGCATCGATGTGATGGAGATCACCTTCCGCACCGCGGCCGCTGCTGATTCCATCAAGGCGGTAGCCGAGCAATGCCCCGATATGTTGGTCGGTGCCGGCACCATTTTGAATTTAGAGCAGTGCAAGCTTGCCGTTGAAATGGGAGCAAAATTCATTGTTTCCCCCGGCTTTGATGCCCAGGTGGTTGGCTATTGTTTGGAGAATAACATTGCCGTAACTCCCGGTTGCGTTACCCCCACCGAGATCACTGCGGCGGTGAATATGGGCCTGAAGGTCATCAAATTCTTCCCCGCCAATGTTTACGGCGGTCTCAACGCCATGAAAAATCTTTCCGCACCCTTTGTTGGGGTGAAGTTTATGCCCACCGGCGGCGTGAACGCCCAGAACCTGAGAGAATATCTCGACTCTCCCTTTATTCACGCGGTAGGCGGTTCTTGGGTCTGCCCCAAGGCAGACATTGCCGCCGGCAATTTCGAGAAAATCACTGCATTATGTAAAGAAGCCCGTTTAGCGGCCTTTGGCGAATAAGGAGGAACAAATCATGCCTAAAATTGTTACGTTCGGTGAACTGATGCTGCGGTTGCAGCCCTATAACTATGAGCGGTTCGTGCAATGCGACCATGTGGAATTTACCTTTGGCGGCGGCGAAGCCAATGTTGCCGTTTCTTTGGCAAACTACGGAATGGATGCATCCTTTGTGACCAAACTGCCCGCCCATGCTATTGGTCAGGCGGCGGTTAACTCTCTGCGCCGCTATGGGGTGGATACCACCAAGATCGTACGCGGCGGAGAGCGGGTCGGCATCTATTTCAATGAAAAGGGTGCTTCTCAGCGCGGCTCGGTCTGTATCTATGACCGCGCCCATTCCGCCATCCAAACCGCAGATCCTTCCGATTTCGATTGGGAGACCATCTTCGAGGGTGTGGATTGGTTCCATTTCACCGGGATCACTCCGGCACTGGGCCCCAATGTGGTGGAAATGTGCCTGGCGGCCTGCAAGGCGGCCAAGGCCCGCGGCGTCAAGATCTCCTGCGACCTCAACTATCGCGGCAAGCTTTGGACCCGCGACGAGGCGCGCGCGGCCATGACCGACCTTTGCCGGTATGTGGACGTGTGCATCTCCAACGAGGAGGACGCCAAGGACGTGTTTGGGATCGAGGCTGAGGCCACCGACATCTACCGTGGTACCCTGAACCACGAGGGCTACAAGTCGGTCGCCAAGCAGCTTGCTGACCGCTTCGGTTTTGAAAAGGTGGCCATCA
>JAZNGR010000184.1:0-2549 GCA_045576575.1 Eubacteriales bacterium | reverse complement strand
ATTGATTTTCTTCAAACAAAGGGCACCCAAGAAAGATATAATGCCGCATCTTTTCTTCCATGACCGCAACGGAGCATTGATAATACTTCGCAAGGCAGTCTATACAGAAGAATTCGGTATCTCCCATATCCTTGATCTTTTTATGGAGGGCGATCTCATTGACCGTCAATTCTTTGCCGCAGCCGATGCAATCAGCCATTTTCCACCTCGAAGCGGTAGATCTCGCAACAATGGGGCTGAATGATGCGGAAGAGAGTCTCATTGGAAGGCTCCACATATTCGCCGCTCCAAAGATCCTTGATCTTGAATTTCACCGGCAGATCGGCGTCGATCCCCAGCATAGAGGGGGTCACATAGCGGCGCATCTTCCGCTCGGAGAAGTTGAAGAAGCCCACCGCCAGATCGCCGTTTTCCAGCAGCTTGACCAGGGTATAGGTATCCTCGGCGCTCTCATTCCAATCGCCTTGCTCATCGGAGGCGGCGATCATCAAGGGGCGGTTCATATCGGGATCCTGATTTACGGCGATAATGTCTTTATTAAAGAGGATCTCTCGGGCAGACTCGTCCATCTTGCGGAGATCACAGCCGATCATCAAGGGAGAGCCCACCATGGCCCAAAAGCCGAAATGGGTGCGGTATTCATCGGTGTTGCAGGCAGTAATGGAGCAACCGCCCTCGCCGTTCATCCCCACCACCAGCATATCCAGATCGGAGAAGCAATTGGACCAATTGCGAAAATTCATTTCAGCGCTCTGCTTGGCAAGACTGCGGATATGCTGCCAGGATTCCTTGATATCGCCGGTGGCGCGCCACATATTGGCGCCGGTGGTATCGATCCATTCCTTGCTCTCATCATGCCCCCAGGAGCAGGCAGAAAAGAGGATATCCCGACCGCTCTTCTTCAAGGCGATGGCCATCTTGCGATAAAGATCCACGCCGCGGGTATTCTTGGGGCGGAAGCAATAGTCATATTTCAAAAAGTCCACGCCCCATTCCGCAAACTGCTTAGCATCGCGGTATTCATAGCCAAAGCTGCCGGGATAGCGGGCGCAGGTCATGGTCCCCACGCAGGAATACATCCCGAACTTCAGGCCCTTGGAATGGACATAATCGGCAACCGCCTTCATCCCATGGGGGAACTTTTCGGGATCGGCCACCAGATTTCCTTCGGCATCCCGCTCGCGGAGCGCCCAGCAATCGTCGATAACCAAATACTCATATCCCGCCTCCAGAAGACCGCTCTCCACCATCTGATCGGCGGTGGAATGGATCAACTCCTCGTTGATATTCTCCATAAAGGTATTCCAGGTATTAAAGCCCATAGGCGGTTTTTGAACAAACATTTTCATTTCTCCTTATGCTTCATTGAAGTTACCTTAACATAGTTATTTAGAAAAGTCAAGGAAAACAAGCAGGCGTTTTTAAACAATATTCTTGATCCAAATGCCTTTTTTTACAAAGATGTAACCTAAAACATCCTTGATGATATTGGAGAATTGGATCACTGCAAAAAGTCCCAAAATGGGAAGGGCGGTATAGCGGCTTAAGATAAAGGCAGCAGGCACATGAATGACCCAGACAAAGCAACTGTCGAACAAAATGGTGATCAGGGTCTTTCCGCCGCTGCGCAGAGTAAAGTAAGCGGCATGGGCAAAGGCATCCAACGGCATAGCCAGCGCGCTGATCTGCATCATACGGGTGGCCAGACGGCGCACCTCGTCCGTCGTATTATAGGCCATGGGAATAACCTCCGCAGCAAGGGCATAAACAACGCCCACCGCCATACTGACCAACACCGAAAAGGTGATCAGCTTCACCGCCGCATCCTTGGCGCCGGCGTTGTCTTTCGCGCCCAGCATCTGCCCTAAAATAATGCCGTTGGCAACCCCCACCGCCATAAAGGCGATGGAAAAGACATTCCAGAAGGTCTGGGAGATATTCTGGGCGCCCACAACATCCAGCCCCCGCACCGAGTAGCATTGGTTGACCATGGCGATCCCCGCCGCCCACATGGTTTCATTAAGCATCAGCGGCAGGCCCTTCACAAAGATCCTGCCCACCAATTCCTTAGGCACTCTCAGGCTGCGGAAAGCGCCGATGATAAAGGGGTTTTTCGCGCTGTGGAAGCGGGTCCAGAAGACCACGATCAACAGCTCCGCAAAGCGGGAGATCACCGTTGCAATGGCGGCGCCGTTGACCCCCAAGGCGGGCGCGCCGCATTTTCCGAAGATCAGAATATAATTGAAGATCAGATTGACCAATACAGCCGCAACTCCTGCCGTCATGGGAACCATGGGGCGCCCCGTCTCTCGCAGGGTGCTGGAATAGCATTGAACCACCGTATAGGGTAAAAGACCGATCAGCATGATCCGCAGATACCCTTGACCAAAGGCCAGAGATGCCGCCGCATCGGCAGCGCTGCCCTCGCCCCGAAGGTACATTCCGATCAACCATTCCCCGCCGAAGAGGAACAGCGCAATTCCTGCAAAAGCCAGCAGGCAGCAAAAAACGATCTTAAAGCGGAAGGTATCCCGCACGCCTTTATGATC
>JAZNGR010000183.1:0-37801 GCA_045576575.1 Eubacteriales bacterium | reverse complement strand
ATTGCTACTTGTTGGTTTAATTTTGGCAAATCCCCTCGCGAAAAGGGCGCAGTTGCCGATCATATTGTGGATTCTCTGTTGGAGATTCGAAATATTTTATAAAAAAGTTCCGGAACCAAAGGTTCGTGACTTTTTTGTTATTTTTCGTAGAAATAAAGGGCGGTGGTTCCTGCGGCAACAGTTAGAGTGTATTTGGCGGTTCCGTCCTCGAAGTCGGTAAGGTTTACCTGCGCCAGTGCCACCGATCCGTCGGAGGTGGTCAGCATATAGATGGTACCGTTGGGACCGCCGGTATATTCACTGTAAGGAAGCGACCAACTTTGTCCCTCGCATTTCAATAGGATGGCGCCGTCTTTTTCGGTGCAATCCACTGCCAAAACCTGCGCATTAGGGTATTGGTCGGTATTCTCCTTAGCGCAATAAACAATAGCGCCCGTCTCATCCTGCACGTGGGAAAATTCCCATTCATAGCTTGCGATCCCGAAGGGATCGGCAGGGTCTTTTTTTGTCTCCTTGCAGCCCCAAAGAGTCAGGCTAAGGGTGAGGATCAAGCATATAGAGAGGATTTTTTTCATATTATGGATTTCCTTTCCTGATATTTCCGTCGGTATAGTAAGCGATATAGCGCTCGTTACCGACACTTAAGATGATGCCCGAAAGGTTCATCAATTCCGCCGCCTTAATGTCCTTTAAAGGATGGCGAAAAACAATCTCGTTGTTACAGCAAACGATCAGCGTATTGTCGGCAATGCTGAAGGCACCACTGCGTCCGATGATCCGCTCCTGATAGGTAACAGGATCTCGAAGGGCAATGGAGGAAAGCCCCCGATTATCTAATTTCTTTAAGAGGGTGAGGTTTTCATCTCCCTCTTTTTTCTTTTTAAAAAATCCCATCAGCCCAGTTCTCCCAACCCAAAAAATTCGGGACGATGGAAATCGGGCGTTTCGGTCTCAATGGGACTCCAGGATCCAAAATGCATGATGGGGGTCTTTTCCCCGCAAAGATAGGCGTTGAAATAGAATTTCGCGCCTTTCTCGGCCATAAAGGGCTTGCCGAAGATCTCGCGGATGGCCGCAAAGGGGAAGGCATAGGTTACGCTCCAGCCCTTACCCGGCAAAATCTCGGTCTTGGGTGCAAGAAGGGGTTTGAGAAAAGCCACAACCGAGGCACGATCATGGCGCCCGTTTCCCTTGCCGATAACCATGGCTGCGGCGGGATTACATTCGATATTCAGATAATCGTCTTCCGCGCCAAAGGGAGCAAAGAAAAATTCCAAGCAATTGTCTTCCCAAACCGGACCGTTGTCTTGGGTGGTGAGAATGGTCAGTTCTTCGGTGATGGGCGCAAAAAGTCTAATGTACAAATTTTCTTTATCATAAGAAAGATAGAGTTCTCCTTTGGGGCAGTAGCCGGTGGAGTCCCACATATAATTGTCGATATACCCCGAAGGCTCTTGGGGCAGTTTCCCATAAGGAATCGTTAATATTTTCATGATGATCACCTCTTTTAAGTATTATAATAAAAAAGTTCTTGATTTGCAATGCTGTTCTCTTGCTTTATCTAAAAAATCGTATTATAATAAGGTTATTAAAGATTAAAGGAGTAGCCCTATGCCCGAATTAGGCGGATTACATGAAATTCCCGATGTGAAAGCCTTGATCCTCTATTTGCTGAAGGAAGCAGGATGTATCTTAAAAGATAGCCAGCTGACCGATGTGATGATGGCAGACGGATTGGTGGAATATTTTGATTATGCCCAGGCGGCAGAGCAACTGCTGATGGATGGAATGATGGATATTGCTTCTTTGGAAGAGATGAGCAGTTATCGCATCACTGCCAAGGGCGCGGAAGTGGAAAAAGAATATGAACAGCGGCTGCCCCATAATGTTAAAAGCAAGACGTTGGCGGCGCTGAATGCTCTGCTCAAGCAAAAGCAAGAGGATGAATCGGTCTATACCGAGATTGAACCTTCGGAGAGTGGTTTTTTGGTCACCTGCACCGTCAAAGAAGGCGGCGAAGTGATGCTTTCCTATCAAGTGCTGGTGCCCGATCGAAAAGATGCCTATTATGTGGCGGAGCGGTTTAAAGAAAACTCCGCCGGCTATTACCAAAAGATCATGGAGGTCGTTTTGGATGAGGATCTCTTTAAGAAAGGAAATGAACAATGAGAAAAATCGGCGTTGCATTATCCCCTGTGGAGGGGCTTACCATCGAAGAGCAATTAAAGGTGATCAAAGAGATTGGCTTTGAGGCGGTTGGAATCAGCACCCCCGTTCTCGATAAGAGAGCGGCCTGCAAAAAGGCGGTGGAGCTTGGTTTGGTGATCGATCATATCCATGGGCGTTTTCGGGGCATCAACTCCATCTGGCAGGAAGGCGCTGAGGGCGATGCCTTTATTGACGATCTGATGGCGGAGTTGGATCTTGCCGCCGAATGTGGTGTGGAGAAGATCGTTGTGCATTTGGATAGCGGCTTTGACGCTCCCTTTGTTACGGATATCGGCAAGGAGCGCTTAGATCGCCTGATGGCTCATTCCGCTAAAACAGGAGTGAAGCTGGCTTATGAGAATATTCGCAAGCTTGCGAATCTCGCCTATGTGATGGAGCGGTATCCCGAAGCGGGCTATTGTTATGATAGCGGACATGAGGTTTGCTATACCGATTCCAAATATGATTTTCTTGGATTGTTTGGCAAGCGGATGCTTTGTACCCATATCCATGATAATTCCGGCTATCCCAATGACGACCATCTGATCCCCTATGACGGTGTTTTGGATTTCGATGGGGTGATCGCTCGCTTTAAAAAGAGCGGCTATCAGGGGACCTTGCTGACCGAGAGTATTTTCAGCAACGAAAAGAATGAGCGCCAGAAAGAACTTTACGGCAAGCTGTCTTATGAGGAATGGTGCCGTCGGCTGTATGCCGCCATGGTCAAGATGCGTAAAGCAATTGATGAATAATAAAAAACCACCTGCTTTGCAGGTGGTTTTTTCTATGCCAGAATCGGCTGTATTTGTTTTCCTTGAAGCGCCGCCTCCACCGTTGGCAACAGCAGATCGAAATGCGCTACGCAGGAGCGGGGTTTTTCTTTGGCGTTATCCTGATTATAGGGAACAAAGTAATAGTTGCGGGTCGCCTGTAGCGCACCGATGTTTTTAGCGGCGCCGGAAAGGGCGTCGTTGGTGGAAAGGGCAAGGATCACCGGTCGGTCGTTGCGTAAGGTGGATTTTGCTGCCATGGTCACCGCTGTATCGGCAATGCCGAGAGCAAGCTTTGCCAAGGAATTGGCGGTGCAGGGGGCGATCAGTAGCGCCTCAATGATTTTTTTGGGACCGATGGGCTCCACTTGGGGAATGGTATGCCAAATCTCTCTGCCGCAAAGGGTCTCTAACCGCTGCCGAAACTCTGCGGCAGTTCCAAAACGGGTGTCGCAGGTATAACTTGCGGGCGACATGATGGGGTATAGTTCATAAACATCCTTTAAAGGCAAAAGGGCGTCCAGTACCGTATTAAACGTACAAAAGGAACCGGTCAGCGCAATGCCGATAGGGGTCTTGTTCAATGGTCTATCTCCTTTAAAATGTAGTCGCCGATGATCTTGGCGGCGGTTTCGGGTGCATATTTGCCCGGTAACCCTTGGGCATTAAGAACGGTAAGTCCTTGGCAGACCGCAAGGGTGGGATCGAATCCACCGGGCGCGGAGGCAAGTTCCATCAGCAAGGCACCTTGGGGGAATTTTTTCAAGCGTTCTTCATCCAAGATGGTGGCAGGTACCGTGTTGAAGATCAAGCGAAACCGATGATAGGGAAGATCCTCATAAAAACAGCCTTTTGCACCAAGAGTGCGGCAAAGGGCGAGGGTCTCTGCCCGCCGCGCCCCAACAGTAACATCGGCTCCCAAAGCACGCAGTTTTAAGGTAAGGATCTGCCCGATCCGCCCGCCACCCAAGATCAAAGCCGACGCTCCCCCCAAGGTAAACGGAGTATTGGCAATAGCGAGGGCAAGGGCACCTTCTGCGGTGGGAACTGCGTTGGCGAGGGTTACCTCTTCTGCGTCAAAATAATCGGTGCCGCAAAAGCCTTTTGGTAGCATCCCGCCGAAAAGAAACCGACTGCGGTTGCGTTCTTGGATCTCCTCCAAGGGGATTCTTTTTTTGGATAAGGGAGTATGGAGCCAATCACCGTCGCGACTGGTGGGGAGCGGCAGAATCAGCGTATCTGCTTCCCAATCGGGTGAAGTGTCCTCTCCCAAATATGAGGTTGTTACCTCAAAGCCTTTGGCGGCGATGTAGGCGGCGAGATACCGCTGGCGAACATCTCCACCCATGATATGAAATCGCATATGCTCACCTCTGGTTTAGGGTAGAACGAAATATCCAAACTTCGTCTCAAAAAGGCGGATTTACGCTCTACCTTATGGTATGCACGCCCTTGAAAAGCGGTGCACTTGATTTTTTCGGTGGGTAGGGTGTATAATGTGAAAAGACCAATACTTTGGAGGTACTCATGAAGATCATTGATTTGCTTCACCAACATAAATTGACCTTGTCCTTTGAGGTCTTTCCGCCCAAGACCGAGAGCGGCTTTGAGAGTGTGCGGGAAGCCACCGAGGAGATCGCCAAGCTGCGCCCCGCTTTTATGAGCGTTACCTATGGGGCAGGCGGCGGAACCAGTAAATATACCTTGGATATTGCCAAGCAGATCAAGCAGAAATACAATGTGCCCTCTTTGGCGCATCTTACCTGCGTTTCTTCTGCTAAAGGTACCGTGCAAGAGCGGATTGCCGCCATCAAGGCTGCGGGGATCCAAAACGTCATGGCGTTGAGAGGCGATATCCCCGCGGAACTTCAATCTGCAGACCGTAGCCAATGGGATTATCATCATGCCATCGAGTTGGTGCGCGAACTGAAGGAATCCGGAGCCGATTTTTGCATCGGCGGTGCTTGCTATCCTGAGATCCATCCCGAGAGCGTAAACCAAAAAGAAGATCTTCGCTATTTGAAAGAAAAAGTGGAAGCGGGCTGTGATTTCCTTACCACCCAGATGTTCTTTGATAATAATCTATTGTATAACTTCCTATATAAAATAAGAGAGGCGGGCATCACTGTTCCGGTCATCCCCGGCATTATGCCCATTACCAATGCCAATCAGGTGGAGCGTGCCATGAAACTTTCCGGCTCTTTTATGCCCCAGCGCTTCAAGAGTCTGGTGGATCAATTCGGTTCCGATCCTGCCGCCATGAAGCAGGCGGGCATTGCTTATGCCACCGATCAGATTATTGATCTTTACGCCAACGGCATTACCAATGTGCATGTTTATTCTATGAATAAGCCTGATGTGGCGGCTAAGATTCAAAGCAACCTTTCGGATATTTTGGGCAAATGAGTGGACCCATTTTAGTAAAAACCTATGAAGATCTTCCTATAAATAAAAGGGAGATCCTGCGTTATGCAGGCTGTAAGGACGTCGATGAGTCCGTCTTGGCGTTGCTGGAAGATTGCCTAGCCGAAATCGAAGGAGCATGGACTTATAAAGTCTGCTATGGCACTTTCGAGCTGACTGTGGAGGGGGACTTTTGCGATCTTGGTGTTCTTCGGATCTGCTCCAAAGATCTTGCCAAAAATTTAGCAGGTTGCTGCGAAGTGGTATTATTTGCCGCCACCGTTGGAGTGGTGCCTGATCGGTTGATCGCGCGTTATAGCCGCCTCTCTCCTGCAAAAGCGCTGATGTTTCAAGCCATTGGCGCGGAGCGGGTGGAAGCTCTTTGCGATGCTTTTTGCGCCGAGATGGGCGGAAAGAAACCTCGCTTCAGCCCCGGCTATGGGGACCTTTCCATGGTGGTTCAAAAAGAGATCGTTGGACTCTTGGATTGCAGCAAGCGAATCGGCGTTACATTAAATGAAAGCCTATTGATGTCCCCCACCAAATCGGTGACGGCATTGATGGGAAGATAGAGGGATCAGATGACTTTTTTGCAGTTTTTAAAAGAAAAAATCGTGTATTTAGACGGCGGTATGGGAACGCTGTTGCAGGAAAAAGGGCTGTTGCCCGGAGAATTGCCTGAGCGCTGGAATCTCAGTCATCCCGAGGTGATCACCGCGATCCATCGCGCCTATTTTGAAGCAGGGAGCAATGTGGTGACCACCAATACGTTTGGCGCCAACCGGTTGAAATTCTCTGCCGAGGAGTTGGAAGAGATTGTTGCTGCCGCCGTTTCCAATGCCAAAGAGGCCAAGCAAAAAGGGAAGGCTCAGTTTATTGCTCTTGATATCGGTCCCACCGGAAAACTGCTGAAGCCCTTGGGGGATTTGGATTTTGAAGAGGCGGTGGCGATTTTTGCCCAAACGGTGCGGCTGGGTGTGAAATACGGCGTGGATCTCATTTTAATTGAGACCATGAACGATAGTTATGAAACCAAAGCGGCAGTCCTTGCGGCGAAAGAGAATAGCGACTTGCCCGTTTTGGTATCCAATGCGTATGGAGAAGACGGCAAGTTGATGACCGGTGCCGATCCCGTTGCCATGGTTGCCATGCTGGAGGGCTTGGGAGTGGATGCCTTGGGCGCCAATTGCTCTTTGGGCCCCAAGCAATTGCGTGGCGTTGCCGAGGAACTGCTGAACTATGCCTCGGTGCCGGTTTTGCTGCAACCCAATGCGGGGCTCCCCAAACTTGAAAACGGAAAGACCGTTTTTGATATCACCGCCGAGGAATTTGCCGCCGAGGTGGCGGATCTGGTGAAAAAAGGTCTGCGGGTTGTGGGCGGCTGTTGCGGTACAACTCCTGCGTATATTCAAGCCTTGGTGAAGCAGACCGCAAGTCTGCAGCCAAAACCCCTTGAAAAGAAGATGAATACATTGGTTTCTTCTTATACCCATGCGGTAGAGTTCGGAGTTGCTCCCGTTTTGATTGGAGAGCGAATCAATCCTACCGGCAAAAAGCGATTCAAGCAAGCGCTTTTGGAAGGGGATATGGATTATATTCTTGCCGAAGGGGTGCGCCAGCAAGAGAGCGGCGCGCATATTTTAGATGTAAATGTAGGTCTTCCCGAAGTGGATGAGCCTGCTTTGTTGCAGGAGGCAGTCTGCGAACTGCAGGCGGTTTTGGATCTGCCGTTGCAAATTGATACCGCCGATCCTGTTGCCATGGAAGGGGCATTGCGCCGTTATAACGGAAAAGCCATGGTCAATTCCGTCAATGGCAAAAAAGAAAGTATGGATGCGGTCTTCCCGCTGGTGAAAAAATACGGCGGCTTGGTGGTGGCGCTGACTTTGGATGAACAAGGAATCCCTGCCACCGCCGAGGAAAGAGTTCAAATTGCCCAAAAGATCCTAAAGGTCGCGGGCAACTATGGGATTGAGAAAAAGGATATTATTTTTGATCCCCTTGCCATGACGGTGAGCGCCGATAATAAGGCAGCCCTTGCAACCCTTTCTTCGCTTAAAGCCATCAAGAATACCCTTGGATGCCATACTTCCTTGGGAGTCTCTAATGTTTCCTTTGGACTTCCCAATCGGGATGCCATCAACAGCACCTTTTTTGCTCTTGCGTTGCAAGAAGGGCTTTCCGCTGCCATTATGAATCCTCATTCCGTTGATATGATGCGTACCTACTATACCTATCGGGCACTGAAGGGCTTGGATTCCAACTGCGGTGATTATATCAACCATGCCCATCTTTTTACTGCCGCCCTCAGTGCAGCGCCCCAAGCCAAAGGTGAGGCAGTGGGAAGTGGGTTGCAAAAAGCCATTATGAAGGGTTTTAAAGAGCAGGCGGCGGAGCAAACCAAAGTCTTGCTCCAAACAATTGCTCCGCTGGAGATCGTGAACCGCGAGATCATTCCCGCCTTGAATACGGTTGGAGAGGGTTTTGAGAAGAAGACCGTTTACCTGCCCCAACTGCTGATGAGTGCCGAGGCGGCAAAGAGCGCTTTTGAAGTCATCAAATGCCATATGAGCGCAAGTGAAAAAGGGGCAGGCAAGGGGATCTTTGTGTTGGCAACGGTTTATGGTGATATCCATGATATCGGAAAAAATATTGTCAAACTTTTGCTGGAGAATTATGGTTATGAGGTGGTGGATCTGGGGAAGGATGTTCCTCCCGCGATCATTGCCGAAAAGGCGGCAGAACTGCATGCCCCCTTGGTGGGTCTCAGTGCCTTGATGACCACCACCGTTCCGGCGATGGAAGAAACCATCCGCCTTTTAAGAGAAAAAGCGCCATGGTGCAAGATCGTAGTGGGCGGCGCGGTGCTGACCAAGGAGTATGGCGAGAGAATCGGCGCCGATCATTACTGCAAAGATGCGATGGAAGCGGTCCGTTATGCCGAAAAAGCGCTGTTGTAAAACAGCGCTTTTTTCTCTTATAAAATTTTTTTCAAAAAGGTGTTGACAAATGGTGAGAAGCATGTTATTATGATAACACTTTAGCGAAGTAAAGCAATAAAATTTGGAGGATAAACCAATGAAAATGATGAAAAGAGTGCTGGCTCTGCTGGCGATTGCTGTAATGTTAGTAACCATGTGCGCCTGCGGCGGTGATAAGACCGATTCCGAGTATGTGAAGGATAAGGGCGTATTGGTTGTCGGTATTACCGATTTTGCTCCCATGGATTATCAAGATGCCAATGGCGAATGGGTCGGCTTTGATGCAGATCTTGCCAAGGCTTTTGCCGAATCTTTGGGTGTAGATGTTGAATTTTCCCTCATCACCTGGGGTCAGAAGCATAATGAACTGGCTTCCAAGACCATCGACGTGGTATGGAACGGTATGACCATTACCGACGATGTGAAGGCTGTAATGGATGTTTCCAATGCTTACTGCAAGAACGCTCAGGTTGTTGTGATGAGCAAGGAGAATGCCGCCAAGTATACCACCGTTGAGAGCATGAAGGATCTGCGCTTTGCCGTGGAGGATGGCTCCGCCGGTGAAGAGATGGCCGAGGCCAATGGCTTTACCACCGTTCCCGTTGAGGATCAGGCCAAGACTCTGATGGAAGTCAAGTCCGGTACCAGCGATGCCGCCATCATCGATATGCTGATGGCAGGCGCCATGATCGGTGAAGGCACCGATTATGCCGATCTGGTTTATACTTTGGAACTGAACAGCGAGGAATACGGTGTCGGCTTCCGTAAGGGCTCCGATCTGGTTGCCAAGCTCAATGAGTTCTTTGTAAGCGCTTATGCCGACGGCACCATTGCCGAGCTGGGCAATACTTATAAGATCGCCGATAACGTCATCGAGCAGAAATAAGATTTTTAAAAAATAACCTTAAGCAGAGGGGTGTTTTGCACCCCTCTGCTTTTAGGCTGTAAGTAAGGATTATTGAAATGCAACAGTTTTTAGAGCAACTTCCCATTGTCATCGACGCGCTGAACAGTGGATTTCTGCAGACCTTGAAACTTTTCGCTGTCACCCTTTTGGGTGCCATGCCGCTGGGTCTTTTGATTTCCTTTTGCTCCATGAGCAAATTCGCGCCGTTGAAATATCTCACCAAGACCATCATTTGGATCGTGCGGGGCAGTCCGCTGATGCTTCAGCTGATGATCATCTTCTATGGCCCCGGCCTCTTATTCGGCTTTAATCCTTGGGGCGGCGGCGAAAGCGGGCGCTTTATTGCGTCGGCAGTGGCCTTTATCTTAAACTACGCCTGCTATTTCTCCGAGATCTACCGCAGCGGCATCGAGGGAGTTCCCCGTGGCCAGCAGGAGGCAGGTCAGGTGTTGGGCATGAAGAAGGGGCAAATCTTCTTTAAGGTCACCCTGATGCAGATGGTGAAGCGGATCGTGCCGCCCATGTCCAATGAGATCATTACCCTGGTGAAGGATACCTCCCTGGCGCGGATCATCTCCCTGCAGGAGGTCATCTGGGCGGGCGAGGCCTTTATGAAGGGCTCCCGCGGCCTTTCGGGCTTGGTATGGCCCTTGTTCTTTACCGGTATTTATTATCTGATCTTCAACGGTGTGCTCACCATTATTTTGGGCAAATTGGAGAAGAAACTCAGTTATTTCCAGGCATAAGGGGGTGTCGAGATGTCATTTTTAGAGATTCGTAATATTGAAAAGCATTTCGGTTCCACTCGCGTATTGGAGGATATCTCCTTCACCTTGGAAAAGGGGGAGGTTTTGGCGATTATTGGCTCTTCCGGCAGCGGAAAGACGACCCTCTTGCGTTGCTTGAACTTTTTGGAGACCCCCGATAACGGTACCATCCAATTGAATGGAGAAACTCTTTTTGATGCCGCTGATAAGGCGACCCATAAGGAAGACGAGATCCGCAAAAAGCGGTTGCATTTCGGTCTGGTCTTTCAGTCCTTTAACCTCTTCCCTCAATATACCGCGCTGAAAAATGTCATGCTGGCGAAGGAGCTTCTTGCCAAGGAGCGCCCCGATTATAAAACCAATAAAAAAGCCATCCATGAGGAGATTGAAGAGCAGGCGAAAGCCTTGCTCACTCGTATGGGTCTTGCGGATCGGATGACCAACTATCCTCAACAACTCTCGGGCGGTCAGCAGCAGCGGGTCTCCATCGCAAGAGCCCTTGCCATGGAGCCGGATATCCTCTGCTTCGATGAGCCTACCTCGGCGCTGGATCCCGAATTGACCGGCGAGGTGTTGAAGGTGATCCGCGGCTTGAAAAATTCCGATAGCACCATGATTGTGGTGACCCATGAAATGGAATTTGCCAAGCATGTGGCCGATAAGGTCATCTTTATGGCCGATGGCGTGATCGAGGAATGGGGTACTCCCGAGGAGGTCTTTGATCATCCTAAGAGCCCCAAGACCCAGGCCTTCCTGAATAAAGAGAATTTTTAATGGATAAAATTGCTTTGAGAAAAAAGATGAAAGAGCGGCGTGCCGCTCTTTCTTTATATCAGCGGGAGACCGAGGAAAAAGCGGTGCTGGCGCGGCTGTTTGCCCTGCCCGCCTTCCAAAAGGCGAAAACTGTCTTCCTCTATGCTTCTTATGGCAGTGAGTTTCCCACCCAAGCCATCGCCGAGAAGGCGATGGATTTAGGAAAAAGAGTTGCCTATCCCAAGGTCTTCGGCAAGGAACTGCGGTTCTTCGCAGGAGACACCCTGGTTCCCGGATATCGGGGCATCCCCGAGCCGATGGGCGGGGAAGAGGTGGTGCCTACCAAGGATGATCTCCTTTTGGTGCCGGGGCTTGCTTTTGGGAAGAATGGCGCTCGGTTGGGATATGGCGGCGGTTTTTATGACCGCTATTTGGCGAACCTCGCGGTGCGCCCTTGCTGCTGTGGCATCGGCTATGCTTGTCAATTTGTGGAAGACTTGCCCATGGAGGAATGGGATCAAAAAATCGACATTCTATTGTGAACATTTCTTGAACTCTTGATTTCAGCCGTTGCAATTCCGTAAGATCGGCAGTATAATTTGGTCAATAAGGAGTGTTAAAATATGCTGCGTTTGGAAAATATTGTAAAAACCTATGTGATGGGTGATAGTACCGTAGAAGCGCTTCGTGGCGTTTCCATGCGGTTTCGCAAAAGCGAGTTTGTTTCGGTTTTGGGACCCTCCGGCTGCGGAAAAACCACCCTTTTGAATTTGATTGGCGGCTTGGATAGTTATACCGAAGGGGATCTGGTGATCAACGGGCGCTCCACCAAGGAGTTCCGTGATAGCGATTGGGATGCCTATCGGAACCATTCGGTGGGCTTTGTGTTCCAAAGTTATAATCTGATCCCCCATCAGTCGGTGCTGGCCAATGTGGAGCTGGCGCTGACCCTTTCGGGCGTTTCTAAAGCGGAGCGTCGTAAGCGCGCTATCGACGCTTTGACCCGAGTGGGGCTTGCCGATCAGATCCATAAACGCCCCAATCAAATGTCCGGCGGTCAGATGCAGCGGGTGGCGATTGCTCGCGCCCTGGTCAATGATCCTGAGATCATCCTTGCCGATGAGCCTACCGGTGCGCTGGATAGCGAAACCAGCGTCCAGATCATGGAGATCTTAAAGGAGATCTCTGCCGATAAACTGATCATTATGGTGACCCATAATCCGGATCTTGCCGAGGAGTATTCCTCCCGCATCATCTGTCTTTTAGATGGGCAGGTGGTCAGTGATACCGATCCTTATGAGCCGGAAAATATCTCCGCCCGCACTGAGAAGACCGCCAAAAAACCCTCCATGAGTTTTTGGACCGCCCTTTCTCTCTCTTTTAATAATCTGATGACTAAAAAGGGAAGAACCTTTATGACCTGCTTTGCAGGCTCCATTGGCATTATCGGCATTGCGCTGATCCTTTCGGTTTCTCAGGGCGTGCAAACCTATATTGATATGGTGCAGGAGGATACCCTTTCTTCCTATCCTGTCACGATTGAAGCGGAAACGGTGGATCTTTCCTCGGTGCTGCAAAATGTGATGAATACCGACCCCGGCGAACTGACCCATGAAACCGATAAGGTCTATTCCAGTTCTGCCAATATGAAATGATGAATGCCCTTACCGGCGCCGAGACGGAGACCAACGACCTTAAAGCCTTCAAAGCCTTTATTGAAAGCGAAGAGAGCGGTTTGGATCCCTATCTCAGCGCGGTGCAGTATTCCTATGACCTGCAGTTTGATATCTTCACCAAGGATGAGAGTGAAAAAATCGTAAAATCCGATGTGATGGAACTGATGGAAAACATGGTAGGCGGGAATATGAACAGCACCGTCACCAACAGTAGTATGATGCAAGGCTATTCCCAATCCTTCAATATTTGGGAAGAGATGCTGGAAGGGGAAAATGGCGAGCCTATCAACCCGCTTTTAAAGGATCAATATGATTTGATCTACGGTCATTGGCCTACCGCCCATCATGAATTGGTGCTGATCCTCAATCCCAATAATGAAGTCAGCGATATCTGCCTTTATGCTTTGGGTCTGGAATCCGAAGAGTATATGACCTCGGTAATGGAAGCTTATCTCACCGGCACCGAAATTGATACTACCCAAAAAAGCTGGAGTTATGAAGAGATCTGCGCCCGTCGGTTCAAACTGATTTTGGCAGCAGACCACTATCAATACGATGCCGCAAGCGGGATTGTGACCGATATTTCCGAAACCGAGACCGGGATGAAGTATCTGTATGATAACGGCATCGAACTGCAAATCGTTGGTATCCTGCGTCCCAATGAGGATGCCGCGGCTTCTATGATGAGCGGGTCCATCGGCTATACCGCCGCCCTGACCCGTTATGCTGAAGAAGAAACAGCAAAACGCGAGATCGTGAAGGCGCAGTTGGAAGATGAAAAAACCGATATCTTCAATGGTCTTCCTTTTGCAACCGGTGAAGAAGTAGAGCCGACCAATGCCGAAAAAGCCGAATCCTTCAAGGCGTATATTGCGGGATTGGATGCTGCTGCCAAGGCGGAGTTGTATACCGCGATCATGACGACCCCCACCCAAGAGTATCTGGATAAAACCATCGACGGGATGTTGGCGGGAATGGATCGCGCCACCGTTGAGGCGCAGTTAAAAGCCGCCGCTGTGGAGTCTTCTAATATGGATGAAGCGACCATTGAGGAGTATATCTCCTCCATGGATGATGAAACCCTCTTTGCCTATATTCGCGAAGAGATGGAAAAGCAGATCTCTGCTCAATATGCCGAAGCCACCGGTAAGCAACTTTCTGCGTTGCCTTCTGCCGCATTGGCAGGTGCTTTGGATCAGGCGGCGCCTGCTTATACCGAGGCGCAATTGGCAGATTATTATGATCGGTATATGCCGCCTTCTCATTCCGAGAGTTCGCTGAAAGAGAATCTCAAGACCTTAGGGTATGTGGATATTGAGAGCCCCTCCACCATCCATTTGTTTGCCGCCACCTTTGAGGATAAGGATCATATCGCCGATGTGATCGAGCAATATAATGAGGGAAAAGAGGAAGAACAGCAAATCACCTATACCGATTATGTGGCTTTGCTGATGTCTTCGGTGACCACCATTATCAATGCCATCTCCTATGTGCTGATCGCCTTTGTGGCCATCTCGCTGGTAGTCTCCTCCATTATGATCGGGATCATCACCTATATTTCGGTTTTGGAGCGGACCAAAGAGATCGGTATCCTGCGCGCCATCGGCGCATCCAAGCGGGATATCTCCCGCGTCTTCAATGCCGAGACCTTGCTGGTGGGCTTCACCGCCGGCGCCCTTGGTATTTTGGTAACCTTAGGACTTAATGTGATCATTAACTTGATCCTCCATGCCGTCACCGGTATACCCACCCTCAATGCGGTTCTGCCTTGGCAGGGCGGCGTATTATTGGTGGTGATCAGCGTGCTGCTGACCGTAACGGCAGGGTTATTCCCGGCAAGGGTGGCCGCCAAGAAAGACCCGGTGGTGGCGTTAAGGACGGAGTAAGGTGTAGACCGTTGAAAACGGCGCATCTTCTGTCGGCGCGACCGCTTGTAGTATCGCATACGACTTCGGGTCGCGCCAACAAAACCTGCATCCGTTTTGAACGGTCGAACCGAGAATCGTTGAAAACGGCGCATCTTCCGTCGATGAAACCGTTCGGCGTATCGCATACGTCGTCAGGTTCCCTCAACGAAACCTGCATCCGTTTTGAACGGTCGAACCGAGAACCGTTGAAAACGGCAATCAAACCGAGTGAAATTAAAAGAGGTACACATTGATGTGTACCTCTTTTTTGTTTAATCTTCAATATATTCTGCGATGTCCGATAATTTACAGTTTAGCGCGGCGCATAATTTATTGAGTGTTTTGGTTTCAATATTATCGTTTGCGCGCAAACGGCGAATGGTTTTACTATCAATGCCGCAACGCTCCCGCAACTGATAGGTCGATACATTTTTCTCATTCATGGTCGTCCATAAGCGGTCAAATCTGATCATAAAAAGAACTTCCTTTTAGTCGTTAAAATCAAAAACGGCTTTTCCATCCTCTAATTTCAAATAGGCTTCAAAGGGGTTTCCTTTCTTGGAAATAAACCCAGCAAGCTTTCTTGTTCTGCCGTTTTGTAGCAGTTCTCTTGCAGCGGAAATGGGGATGGTGCGTCCGCAGATGGTGCTGTAGATGCGGAATTTACAGCCCTCTTTATAAGAGAGGCAACCGTAACCATAGCGCCCTTTCACCACCTTGCCGCCGCAAAGGGGGCAGGTGCCCACTTCGTCGCCGTAGAGACCGGTATCGGTATCGGTCTCAGGGGTTTGGGGTGCGGGATGAAAAACCTCATGGATCTCGGCTTTCGCCAAAGCCACGCTATCGGCAATGGGCATTTCACCCCGATAGACCTTTTTCAATGCTTGACCCAATTGGCTGGTTTTGTATTTATCCATGGAAATGCCCATACGGGTCAGTTCTTCAATGAGGTATGCACCGCCGGGCAAGAGATAATAGGTATCCTTTTTAAGGGCGATATACTGGCTCTTGATGGCATTGCCGATAATGCCGGTGCGGGTGGCTTCGGTGCCCAGTTCCAGCCCCTCAAACATGGCGCGGTATTCTTCTCGATCATCGGTCTCTTCCGCTGCCGCCTTATCTTCGCGGAAGGGATTTTTTAGATAATTGTTTAAGGTTTCGATGGTATAATGGCGGGGCGGGGAGGTCTCTTTTTCTTTGGGAGAAAAGTCGATCTCTACCCGATCTCCTTTTTCCAAAGGGGGTAGGGTTTTATTTTTTTGCCCGCCGTCGTCGTATTTCATCCAGCCGGGTTGGAGGATCATTGTCCCTTTGAGGCGAAATTCTTCAATATCACCCACTTTGATGACCATTTCAGCCTTCTCTGCCAAGCAATCTTCTGCGCAAAAAACAGCGGCAAATCGCCGAAAGATCATCTGATAAACGATCATCTGCCGTTCAGTCAATTGGTCCTTGCGAGGGATTTTATAGGTGGGGGTGAGGGCGGAGTGGGATTCGATCTTGCTATCGTCAAAGATGGTCTTTCCATCTCGAAATTTCACGTTGTAGCCTAAATTTTTCACCGATTCCAAAATCTTTTTGATCTTGCCCTTTTCTTGCTCCGCCAAGTACTCGGAATTGGTGCGCGGATAGGTGATATATCCTGCTTCATATAGTTCTTGGGTCAGTTTCAGGCTTTCTTCCATAGGCATTTTATATTTTTTGCCCAAGGCATTTTGCAGTTTGGAAAGGGAATAGAGTTTGCCGGGCTGGAGGGTGGTCTTTTTTTTCTTCTTTTCGGTGACTACCGCTTCGCATCCGTTGAGACGCGCGGCATATTCTTCCGCTTTTGCCTTGCTGTTTTTATCGAATTTTTCCTTAGAGGTCAGTTCGATGGGCTCGCCCTTGGTCTCGGCGTTGCTGACCACCGCATAATAAAGTTCCGGCGTGAAGTTTTCAATGGATTTATCCCGATCATAGATCGCTTTCACAATGGGCACAATCACTCGCCCCACCCGCAAAAGCATGCCGGTCTTTAAGGTGGCATAGCGGGTGAGATTGACCCCATAGAGCCAATCTATATAGGTACGGGCAAAGCCTTCGTCAGCAAGGTTTTGGTAGGCGCTTTCATCCTTCATAACCGTTAGCGCTTCGGCAACTGTTTCGGGGGTTTGGTCGGGGAGCCAAAGCCGTAAAAACGGCTTGTCCTTCACCCCGGTATGCTCCACGCAAAGGCGGATGATGATTTCACCCTCCCGATCCGCGTCTCCTGCGTTGACAATGCGGTCCACATCGGGGCGCATGCAAAGCGTCCGAATGGTATCGAACTGCCGCTGCACGCCGGGATCTACCTGCTTATCTGCCCCTTTTTTCAGTTGAAACCGAAAAGACTCGGGGAAGCAGGGGAGGTTTTCCATGGACCATCGCCCGCTGGCGGTGGGACCGGTATAATCCTCGATATCGCAAAGAGAAAAAAGATGACCAAAGGCCCAGGTGATGAGATATCCTTGACATTCCAGATACCCGTCCCGACGGGTAGCCTTCCCGATGCCCGCTGCAATATTTCTTGCCAAACTGGGCTTTTCCGCAATAATCAGAATCATCTTTTTTCACCTCACTTTCATTTTTTAAATTATACCAAAAAAAGAATGCATAAGCAATAGAAAGTCAAAAATCAGACCAAAAAGGATGCGGATTTTGTTGAGATGCGATACGTGGAGCGGTCACATCGACGAAAAGACATAAAAAGGCTCCCCTTGCGGGGAGCCTACATTATTCATTAGCAGTCTGCGCTGTTTTATCAGATGCGGGCGACGCCGGTTTTCTTAGCAGCCTCGATGACTGCTTCGGCAACAGCGGGTGCCACTCTCTTATCCAAAGCACCGATGATGATATTTTCCTCGTTCAGTTCTTCGTCGGGAATGAGGGCGGCCAGCGCATAGGAGGTGGCGACCTTCATTTCCTCGTTGATGCAGGAGGCTCTGCAATCCAGAGCGCCGCGGAAGATGCCGGGGAAAGCCAAAACATTGTTGATCTGGTTGGGAAAGTCGGACCGACCGGTACCCACGATCCGTGCGCCGGCGGCTTTTGCCTTATCGGGCATGATTTCGGGGGTGGGGTTGGCCATGGGGAACATAATGGCATCGGTTGCCATGGAGGCGACCATCTCTTCGCTGACGATATTGGGGGCGGATACACCGATAAATACATCGGCGCCCTTCATTGCGTCGGCAAGGTTGCCCATCTTATGATCCAAATTGGTGATCTCTGCCATCTCGGCATGCGCCTCGTTTAGTTCGGGCATGCCCTTGCAGATGATCCCGAAACGGTCTACCATAGTCAGGTTCTTAACACCCATGTTCAGAAGATGCTTACCGATAGCGATACCGGCGGAGCCGGCACCGTTGATAACAACCTTCACTTCACCGATGTTTTTCTTGACTACCTTCAGCGCATTGATCAGCGCAGAGGCGACCACAATGGCGGTACCGTGCTGGTCATCATGGAAGATGGGGATATCGCAGATCTCTTTCAGCTTGCGCTCTACCTCGAAGCAACGGGGGGCTCCGATATCCTCCAGGTTGATGCCACCGAAGGAACCGGAAATGAGATAGATGGTGCGTACCAGCTCGTCTACATCCTTGCTGCGGATGCAGATGGGGAAGGCGTCTACATCGGCGAAGGCCTTAAAGAGGGCGCATTTGCCTTCCATAACAGGCATACCGGCTTCGGGACCGATGTCGCCGAGACCCAAAATAGCAGTACCGTCGGTGATAACGGCAACCATGTTGTTGCGGCGGGTCAATTCATAACTTTTATTATAGTCCTTCTGGATCTCCAGGCAAGCCTCGGCAACGCCGGGAGTATAAGCCAAAGAAAGATCCTCGCGGGTCTCGATGGGGCAGCGGGTAACTACCTCGATCTTGCCGTTCCATTCATAGTGCTTTTTCAGGGATTCCTGTCTGATATCCATATTCTTACTCCTCCCAGGGGAATACATACTGGGTAAGACCCAACTCATCGCGAACAGCGTTCATCTCGGCCTGAACAGACTCGTTGATGGGCACACCGTCTTTACGGGCCAGGCGAACCAGATGCTCTTTTTCGCCTGCGGTGTAGATGCGCTCTTCACCGGGAGCTTTCTTGGAAGCCCGAACATCACGCAAAATGTCGCCGGCCTTCTTGCGGCAAACATCTTCGCCCATGAAGTGATCGGTATCAATAGCGATGAAGAAGTGACCGAGACGGAAGGGAACCTTATTGCCGTTCTCATCCAGACCGGTCAGGCTCTTACCGTAGCTACCGTCCTGCAGAACAGCGGAAAGCAGTTCCACAAACATGGCGTAGCCATAGCCCTTATAGCCGGCCTGCTCCTCACCGGGTCCACCCAAGGTGCAAAGAGCAGCCTCGCGGCGAGCCATGGTCTTCAGAGCATCTGCGGAGGAGCCGACAAACTCATTGCCGTCCACGCAGATCAAGGAACCCTTGGGGGCATCCTTGCCGATACGAGCGTAGTATTCCAATTTACCGTTCTGGTAGGTGGAGGAAGCGCCGTCAAAGTTGAAGTCGAACTCTTCATCGGTGGGAACGCCGAGGGTCAGGGGGTTGGTGCCGAACATACCTTCAACGCCGAAGGTGGGAGCAACGGTGGGACGGGCATTGGTACCGGTCAGGCCGATGCAACCTTCTTTGGCAGCCATGGAAGTGTAATAACCGGCGATACCGTAGTGGCAGGAGTTGCGCACAACGACCATACCCATGCCGTATTCCTTCGCCTTATCAATGGCCATTCTCATAGCCTTATAGCCGATAACCTGACCCATACCGTCGTGACCGTCGATAACAGCGGTGGTGGGGGTCTCTTTTACGATTTCAAAGTTGGTAACAGGGTTCTGGATACCGGCTTTGATGCGGTCCAGATAAACCGGCTTGAAGCGGTTAACACCGTGGGACTCAATGCCCCGCTTGTCGGACTCCAGAAGGACATCCGCACAGATCTTTGCATCCTCCTCGGGGATGCCGTAGCCCTTGAACGCGTCGATGACGAAGTTGGTGATCACGTCCCAGGATACAATGTTTTTGTTTGCCATGGTTTTTTCCTCCTCTATTTTAGGCACAAAAAATGCACAGTAAAAAAGAGGACAGCGTTGCCCTGATTTTTACTGTGCACTCTCAAAATCTCTTGTGCCTTATGTTCGCTTTTAATTATAACATCCTTAAAAAAATTGTCAACTAAATTATATAAAAAATAATGCCGATATATTGCAAAATACTTCCCAGAACAACAAAAAGATGGAAAATGGAGTGCATATACCGCACCTTTTTGGCAACGCCATAGAAAACAGCACCAACGGTATAAGAAACTCCGCCGCCCAAGATCCAAAGGAAGCAGGGTATCCCCATCGCCGCAAGAGCGGTTTTGCCGGTCAAAACAATGCACCAGCCCATCACCAGATACAGCACCATGGAAAGAAGGGAATAGCGTTTCAGATCAATGGCGTTGAGGGTGGCACCCAAAGCGGCGGCGCCCCAAACAACGCCGAAAACGACCCAACAGACCAAGGGGTTTTCTTCCCGAACGGCGCTTAGCAGAATGGGGGTGTAGGTGCCGGCAATAAGGATAAAAATGGTGCAGTGGTCGATGATCTGAAAGACCTTCTTCGCCATGGGCGGTTTCAGCCCGTGATAAATGCTGGACATGGTATAAAGAACTACCATGGATGCGCCGTAGATAATGGATCCTGCAAGGGCGAAGCCCCCCGCATCGGTAAAAATGGCTTTCAAAAGGCAGGTGACCAGCGCGATAACGCCAAAACCTCCGCCCACGATATGAGACACCATATTGAAGATCTCTTCCCCCCGCGTATAATCGGGCAAAAGACGATCTCTGAGTTTTGTTCGTTTCATAAAAATGATGCTCCTTTCATTCATCAAGGATATCATTTTTTGAAAAAAATACAACTTAAGTTTTTTTAATGATTTGACAGCTCCCGCTCTTTTGGTCACACTTTTGTTTTATCTAAGAGAATAGGTGTACTCGGCAGGCAGAATATGGTCTTCGCTGTCAGTCAGGGTGACGGAAATATTTAGATAATAGCCTCCCTCTCCTTCGTGTAACCAGATACTTTCAATAAGGCAACTATACGAATTGTTTGGATACATGGCTACAGTTTGTTGGTTTGCAAAACTTTGAATTGTTTCTTCGGTGATCCCGTCAAGAAGATTTTCATCAAAATCATCAAATCGTCCAAAGGACATCACGTTACTATACTTAATCTTTCCATCATAGTTGACAAAAACGATACATAATTCGCCGTTGACCATATCGCTTGAACCATATTTTTTTATATATTGCACATTGTAGTCAATTCCGCGATCTTGGCACACATCTAAAACATATCCATCGAGAATATGATCGCCATACATTTTAGCAATATGTTCCCGAGCAATTTCATCAACTTGTTTTTCTGAAAGGATCGTTTCGGAAACTGTGCTCATGCCAGATGCTGAATAGCTGACCAATTCATTGGATGTATTGAAGGAGTATTTGTTTTTTGCTTCGTCTAAATAAGTGTCAGAATGTGTATTAGATTCACTGAAAGCAATAGAAACTTCCGTTTGGTCAGCCAAGGCGACAACTGTTTGTTCGATGTTTTTGCCATTGGATGATAGGGCCAATTTCGGCAACTTATTTAAGTTTGTTTTTTCTGTGTTTATTTCCTCTTTAGAATCGGCAGTGAAAGAAGTATCTCCACCTGCAGCGTTAAGTTCGTTTATTCGCGCTTGTTCTTCATCTGTTCTTTTGCAACTGGTCATGCCAAGAACAAAAAATGCCAACAGTATTACTGCAAAAATATTCCTTTTAAACACAACTATTATCTCCTTTCTAAGTGTAAGTTCGGTTATCCCAAAATGATGCCATTTGAGTTGCCTGCAATATAGGTACTTGCCATGGCAGACTGATATTCAGAGTTGAACGGATAATTATCGATGATTTTTTCTGTCGCGTAGTCTACTGCTAATGAAACGTTTTTACCCGATGCACAAGCCTCAAAGAAGTATTCTATCCATTCATTTCCGGGCTCAACGAAGGTGTTTACTGTCCAACCAATTACACAGCGTGCTTCTTTGCTATACGTATTATTGACTAGGTTTTGATAAGATTCACTTGTGGCTCCGGTTTTACAACCACAATAAATTATCAACGAAACATCGCTAAATGCACCGTAAGAAGTGGCCGCCATCGATACACTGGAACTAGAACTTGATAAACTGGAATGATAACCATAAATTCCAGATGAGTCGCCATATTGATGGTAAAATGCCATGGCACCGGCAGTACCATGTCCTCGTGCAACAAAAATATCAGAAGTTGGTATGGAATTATATGCCGTTTTTGCGGTATTGTGAATGTATTGTTGAGAGTCGTAACCCATTTGCCATAAATACGGCAAGGAGTTTGTAGCGGCCGGTTGATAGTTATTTCCGCTACTTGTAGAAGTGAAAATTCGGCCTTTCTTTAAGTCATACATTTTTAAGCGCATAAGGTATTGAGAGGCAGAACTATACCCGCTTGTGCAACCGACTTTAAGATAGTATATGTGGGACGCATACACACGGACGCGCATATCTTCGTTCGAGTTCGATGAATTGTCGGAAGAGGCAAGCAATGCACCAGAGGAATCGGCAAAATACAAATAGTAATTACATCCGCTGGGAATGTTGCCCATCCAAATGTTGATTACGCCTGATTGCGTTGGAACAAATCTCCACCAGTCGATATCGGTAGAACTGCCGATTGTACCGTAATTATTATAATCATTATAAGTTACATCCGCTGTGGCGCAAGTGTTATTGCTTTCAGATTCGTTGTTATCTGCAGCAGAAGCAACTGGGGCAAAGTACATGGCTGAGAGCAGCATTGCTAAAATAGAAAGCAATGCGATGGATTTTCTTTTGAGATGTAATTTCATTGACTTAAGTCCTTTCCTTTATATTTGGATTTGATGGGAGCAAAAGGGCGCAAAATAACTTTTTAAAGAAAGCCTTCTGCGCCGGAAAGGGACAAGACCAGTGCACCATAGCGCATGGAAATGGGTCTCGCCCTGGCAGAATTGCCAAAATGAAACACATGGATTTGCATGGCTCATTCTTCCTTTAAATGAATTTTTAATCTCAAAAGCGCTTTTGATTTTCTACATTCATTCTATCAAAAAAAACTGATTTTGACAACGATTTTGCCTCAAATTTTCTTTATTAAATTTTTCGATTTTTTGTCTAAAAACGCATGTTTCAAACGTTATATAAAAAGGGTGTTTATTGACGAAATGATGACTCGATGATAGAATATTTTCATCGAAAAATCAAAAGGGGAACAATCATGCTGATTTATTATTTGAACATGATCGATACACCGGCCGATCGTGAAAAATTCACACTCATTTATAATGAATATCGGCATCGGATGAAATATATTGCCATAAAGATGTTGGGGAATGAAGCGGATGCCGAAGATGCCCTGCAGGATTCCTTTGAAAAGCTGATCAAGGTACTCCCAAACATCCGAGAACCGATCAGCGATGACACTGCCGCTTTTTTAACGGTGATCGTGAAAAATACCTGCAAAGATCTGCTGCGCCGAAATCATACATTCTGTCCGTTAGAATTGGAAAAGGTGGATCCAAAGCATGCGGCGATCCATGTTGATATGATGGCAGATATAAATGTGCGGGCAGTATGGGAGGCCATCGAGCGATTACCTTCTAAATATCATGAAGCGTTGCTTCTGAAGTATTATTTTGAATTGCCCAATAAATCAATTGCATCGCTACTGGGGATCTCTTTACAGGGGGTCTATAAACGATTGGATCGAGCCAAAGTGCAGCTTCAAGAAGAATTGGAAAAGGAGAAAACTGTTGTATGAACGCGGATTTGAATGATGCGGTTTTAAAAGAAGCGTTGGCACTTTCGGTGCGTAAAATCAATGCGTTGCTTCCCGCCGAAGAAGAATGCAAGGAGATCACCTTTTCTCCTCGTTTTGAGCAGCGGATGGAGCGAATGATCCGCGATCATGAAAAATTCTATTATTTTTGGTTTAATACCATTGCCAAGCGCGTTGCCATGGTGGCTTTGCTTGTGGTTTTGGGCTTGGCGGTTACAACCTTTAGTGTGAAAGCCTGGCGGGAATCTTTGATCGATTTTGTGGTCGAATTCTTTGAAACCTTTGCAATCGTGCGGATGGAGCACGAGGATGTACGGGTTCCCGCCACCATAACCCCGGTAGAACCGACTTATATTCCGGAAGGATTCATCGGAAAAGAAATCAGCAAAGATGAATTGGCGTTCTCCAAAACCTATTATGATTATTCCGGAAAACAAAGGGGAGAACTTAGTTATCGTCAGTCCGTTATAATCGATGGGGGAATACATATTGATATGAAAGATGTTGATTACCGAACCATTACTATCAATGGGTATGAAGGGGTCATAAGGTTTAAACTGGGGAGTACCGCTATTCTTTTTGCTACCGAAAAGTGTGAGTTTTCAGTAAGCGGTACCATTGATGAGACGGAACTGATCCGGATCGCTGAATCCATTCCTTTGGAATAAAATGTAATTTTTTTAAAATTTCAGTTTAAAATTGCGTTCCTCATTCGTTATATAAAGATAGGGGTTTCCCTAAATAAAGAACGAAAGGAGGAATCGAGATGCAAAAACGGATCTTATCGGTGGTGTTGATGTTGGTGCTTATGGCTTCAATGGCGGCAAATACCTTTGCCCTTTCCAATGAAACGAAGATTATGCCTTGCTATAATTATACAAGTGAGTGTAGTTCGACATTAAGCATTTCCGGTGGAACAGCCACCTGCAAGGCCTATTTGAAGGGTTATTCCGGCACTACCACCCGCATCAATGCTGAGATGATCTTGCAAAAGAAGGGCCTTTTCGGTTGGTCGGAAGCGTGGAGCTATACTTATGGTATTTATACTCATACGCTGGATCATACCGAAACCGTTTCGGTGGGTGGCGGCACCTATCGTTTGAAGGTTGTCTTTACCGTTTACAGCGGAACCGCCAGCGAAACCATCACGGCTTACAGCAGTGAAGTAAAGGCATAATTCTCTTCGTTTTTAAATCGTGTACATTGTTTAAAAAAGAAAGCCCCGAAGCGGAATGCTTCGGGGCTTTCTGTTCAGCCTATTAAATTGGCAATGGCGATGCAGATCGGCATGGTCAGGATGGAGATGATGCTGGTGAAACCACTGAGTTTTCCGGCGGTTCCGGTGTTTTTATTATATTTGGCGGCAAACATCACCGTATTATTGGCGGTGGGCGCCGCAGTGAAGATCGCCGAGGTCAGCAGCAGCTCGCCCCGCACACCCAGCAGACATAAAACGCCGATGGTGGCAAGGGGGAAGGCCAGCAATTTCAAAAAAGCCGCCAGATAGTTTTCCTTGCGGTGGAACATTTCCGGCAGGTCGGTATGGGCAAGATAAGTGCCAAACATCAGCATAGCAAGAGGGGTATTCAGACTGCCCAAATAGGCGATGGGGGTTTCCACTACCGCGGGCAGGTCGATTTTCAGCAAAAAGAGGGGAAGACCGATCAGGATGCCGATGGAGCCGGGGTTCAGCAACAGCTTTTTCCAATTGAATTTTTCCTTGCTTTCCTTCATGGTCTGGATCCCGTGGGTAAAAGCGAAGGCATTAAAGACGGCCACTACCGCCGAGGTATAAAAAACGCCGATATCGCCTGCCACTGCCTGAGCCAAGGGAAGCCCCATATAGCCCACATTGCCGTACATAGTTCCGAAGCGGAAGATGGGGCGATCTTCGCCGCTTTTTCGGTAGAGCAGGGGCAGGAGCAGGGCAACGGCGGCATGGAAGCCTGCCGCAATGAGGAAGGACCATAAAAAGCCTTTTCCGTTTGCAGGATTAAATTCCACATTCAAAAAGGAGTTGACGATCACCGCGGGGGTTATAATATAAAACAACAGATTATTGCAGGCTCTCGCGGTTTTTTCAGTAAAAAGCCCGGTCTTATCACCGATATAGCCTACCGAAACCAAAATGGCCAAAATTAAAACTTGGGAGAACGCGGTCAGCATATATCCCAAAAATGCGCTCATGAAAACACTCCTTTCAAACTTCTTTTAATATCATAATGATTTCAGTGAAAGTTGTCAATTATTATCTTGAAATCTTTTTATATATGCTATATAATAGAGAAGTGATAATATAATAGGGGGTCACCTTTATGAGTAATAAAATCAGTGTTTCCATTGCGGGAAATGAATTTGTTGTTACCACCGATGAAGCGCGGGACTATACCTTGTCTTTGGCGCAGAAGGTTGATAGTAAGATCCGCGCCCTTTTGACCGAAAGTCCCAAACTGAGCACCGGTTTAGCTTCTATTTTGGTCTGCCTGGATCTTTGCGATGAAAATGAAAAGAATCGAGAGTCCTGCGCGCGCCTTCGGGAAGAGATGCGCCGTTATTTGGTGCAGATCGAGGGCATGGGTGCCGAGCAGTTTAAACTGCGTCAGGCCCATGAGCAGGAAATGGAAAAACTGGAGCGGGAGAATGCCCAACTCCGCGATCGGCTGAAGCAGTATGAAATGGGTCAGATCGGGTTCGGTTCATGAGGATCCTATTAGCATCCGCCTCGCCCCGCCGCAAGCAATTGCTGGAAGAATTGGGGCATCAAGTTACCGTTATAAAGCCTGATTTTGATGAGGCGGCAGTTCAGATTGCCGACCCTGCCGATTATGTGAAAGCCTTGGCAACAGGCAAAGGGAAATCGGTGGAGCGCACGAAGGGCGCTTTGCTGGTCGCCGCCGATACGGTGGTGGTTTATGAAGGGGAGATTCTGGGCAAACCCAAGGACGAGGCGGAAGCCTTTGCCACCCTTCGCCGTCTATCGGGAAAGCCTCACCGGGTCTATACCGGGGTATACCTGCGTAAAGGAACGGCGGAGCGGGTCTTTGTGGATCAAGCAGAGGTGGTATTCCGTGCTCTTTCGGAGCAGGAGATCACCGATTATATCGCCACCGGTTCGCCTTATGATAAAGCGGGTGCATACGGAGTGCAAGACAGTGGGTTTGTGGAAAAGATCCGCGGCAGTTATCATACTGTTATGGGTTTCCCCACAGAGCGTTTTCAGAAAGAGTGTGAAAGAATGAACGAGAATAAGAACGAGGGAATTATGAACAAACTGAAAAAAGGTTTGAACACCTTGAAATTTTGGAATTATACCGATATCGGCATTGATTTAGGAACCGCCAATACCATCGTTTATCGCGGCGGCAAGGGCATTGTGTTGAGAGAGCCCAGCGTGGTCGCCATTGATACAGTGCAGAATCGGGTTGTTGCTGTTGGTCAGGAAGCAAAGGATATGATCGGCAGAACGCCCGATAGTATCCGTGCGGTCCGCCCCTTGAAAGAAGGCGTTATTGCCGATTTTGAGAGCGGCTCTGCCATGCTGCGCTTTTTCCTTCGTAAGACCATGGGCAATAGTGCTTTCACCAAAAAGAGAATTTTGATTTGTATTCCCTTCGGTGTAACCGATGTAGAGCATCGTGCGGTAGAAAATGCCGCTTATGAGACCGGTGCCAAGGATGTTCGGATCATTGAAGAGCCTTTGGCGGCTGCCATCGGTGCCGGATTGCCTGTGGGTGAGCCTACCGGCAGCATGGTGGTTGATATCGGCGGCGGTACCTCTGAGGTAGCAGTAATCTCCTTGGGCGGAATCGTTTCCTCTCGCTCGGTTCGCGTGGCGGGAGATGCCTTTGATGCCGCAATTGTGGCTTATGTGAAAAAGCATTTCAATCTTTTGATCGGTGACCGCACCGCAGAAGAGATCAAGTTTGAGATCGGCTCCGCTTATCCTTATGATGGAGAAGGGGAGATGAGCGTGCGCGGGCGCGACCTTATCACCGGTCTGCCTAAGAATATCAGCATCAGTGCTGCTCATATTCGGGAAGCACTGGCAGAATCGGTGCAGATTGTGATCGACGCCATCAAGCAGACCTTGGAAGATACGCCCCCCGAATTGTCGGCGGATATTATTGACCATGGTATTACCCTTACCGGCGGCGGTGCCTTTTTGCGCGGCTTGGATACCCTGATCAGCAAGACTACCGGTATGCCGGTTTATATTGCCAAGGATCCCTTGGATTGTGTTGCGCTGGGTACCGGTAAGAGCTTAGAGAATCCTGTTCTCTGGGCATCCCTCACCCGCAGATGAAAGGGTTTTTAAAAAGCCATACCTTTATTGCCATCTGCATTGTTGCCGCTTTGCTGTTGGGAATGATGGTATTGGATACCGCGTCTGACGGGCATATGAATTTTTTGGAGAACATCGGCGGTACGTTGATTACTCCGTTGCAGAATTTCTGCACCACCGTGATCCGCTACGGCGGAAATCTGGTGGAGGCCTATACCGAATACGATGCGCTGAAGGAAGAAAATGAAAAACTCAAAAACGAGCTGGTGACCATCGCGCAATTATTGCGGGATGCCGAAAGTTATGTGGATGAGAATAAAAGCCTCAAAGCCATGCTGGGTATTGCCGAGCAGCATGCGGATTTTGAGTTTGCCGCCTGTACGGTGGTGGGCAGCGATCAAAACGGCTATTCCCATACCTTGACCCTCAATAAGGGCTCTGCCGACGGTTTGCAGGAAAAAGATCTGGTAATGACGGCAGACGGTGTGGTGGGTTATATCAACGAATTGGGGCTGACCTGGTGCAAGGTGACGACAGTTTTGGATTCCTCTTGCGAAATGGGTGCCATAGTGACTGCCACCGGTGATGTGGGTGTTCTGGATTGGGACTATGCCCTTTCGGAGAGCGGACTTTTGAAACTGGCGTATTTAGACGCAGGGGTCGTGCTCAGCAGCGGAGATGCAGTAGAGACCAGCGGTGTTGGTGGTGTTTTTCCCAAAGGCATTTTGCTGGGTCGTGTAAGAGAGTTAAAGACCGAGAGCCATGGCATCTCCCAATATGCGGTATTGGAACCGGCAGTGAATGTCAATGCGGTGTCCACCGTTTTTGTGATTACCAATTTTGAAAGTGAGAACTGATGTTCAGCAGATCGGGAAATTATTGGAAATTTCTTGAATATGTGATTTTAACTCTGGTATGCTTTCTGTTGCAGAGCGTACCGGCATTCGGCGTGCGCTTTTTAGGGTGTGCGCCTTCTCTTTTGCTGCTGCTGACCGTTGGGGTGTCCTTTTTTGAGTCTCCTGCCTTTGCCGCGTGGTTCGGATTGGCGGCAGGTCTTTTGGCGGAGTTGACTACCTCCACCATTGTGGGGTTGGACGGAATCCTTTTTATGTTCATCGGCTTTTTCACTGCGGTGGCGCTGGAATTGGTATTGCAACGGCAGTTTTTTGTTTATCTCTCCATCTGCTTAGGCGGGGTGGCAATGCAGCAACTGTTGCAATATTTATATCGGGTTTTGATTTGGGATAGCGTTCCTTTCAAGATCGCTTTGGTGGATCGGATCCTGCCCATCTTTTTCTTTACCGGTCTTTGCGCCTTCCCGCTTTATGGGATCATGAAGCATTATGATCAAAAATTCCGGATCGAGGAGGACTTGGTATGACCTTCAAGAACGGAAAACTGCGTTATACGCTGATTGTTGCGGCGGTAGTTTTGGTGTTTGTCAGTTATCTGATTACCCTGATCCGTCTGCAATTGGTGGATGGTGAGTATTATCAAGAGCAATCGGAGCAAAAGATCTATTCCACCGAGACCATTACCGCTTCTCGCGGCAGTATCTATGATTGCAACGGAGTCAGTCTGGTAACCAATACCACCGGCTATTGCATTAAATTTACCCGCGCATTGATGCCGCGGGATCAGCAAAATGATATTATCTTGCGGTTGATCCGCTTGATGGAGCAGTATCAAGCGGGGTATTATGACCGCTTACCTTTGGCGGCGGAAGCCCCTTATGGCTATACCGCAGGGGCAGAAGATGCCGCGCTGAAGCAATTGTTTAAGACCCTCAAATTAGAAGGAACGCCCACCGCTGAAGAGACCTTTGCTGCTTTGGTGGAAGAGTTTGAATTGGAGCAATATACGCCGGAGGAACAGCGCAAGATCGCCGGTGTGCGATATGAAATGAAGTTGGCAGGTTTTTCGCTGTCGGTTCCTTATGAATTTGCCAAAGATGTCAGCGTGGAGTTGGTTGCAATGGTCAAGCAACTCTCCGATGAATACCCCGGTGTAGATATTGATACCGAACCTATTCGCTATTATACGGACCCCGCTATTGCGCCTCATATCTTAGGCTATGTGGATAAGATTTGGGCAGAGGAATACCCGGAGATGGCAGCAAAGGGCTACAGCATGAACGACTCGGTGGGAAAAACCGGGATCGAAAGAGCTATGGAAGAAGTTCTAAAGGGTTCTGACGGTACCCGCGTCATTGAGCGGGATTCCTCCGGTAAGGTGTTGAATGTTACCGTTTTGAAAGAAGCGGAAAGCGGCAATAATGTGGTGCTGACCATTGATAGCAATCTGCAGAAAATTGCTCAAAACTCTTTGAAGAATTGTATTGAGACCATCGCCCGCCGCGCCTATGAGCCGGGGCGGGATGGGGAAGACGCCAATGCGGGAGCAGTGGTGGTTGTGGATGTAAACAGCGGGGCAATTTTGGCCAGCGCCACCTATCCCACTTATACCCAAACAGATTTTAATAATAATTATAGTGCCTTGGCAACAGATGAGATGAAACCTCTTTGGAACCGTGCCTTTTTCGGCACCTATGCGCCCGGCTCCACCTTTAAGATGGCTACCGGAATCGCCGCGTTGGAAGAAGGGGCGGTGGGGCTTCGTGAGCAGATCCGCGATACAGGCATTTATGTGAAATACCAAGGCTATAGCCCTCGTTGCTGGGTTTATTCCGATTACGGGCGGGGTCATGGACTTCAGGATATTGTGGCGGCGCTGAAGAATTCCTGCAATTATTATTTCTATGAAGCGGCAGACCGCTTGGGGATCGACGCCTTGAACCGCTATTGCATCAAATTGGGGCTCGGTATCAAGACCGGTGTGGAGATCGGCGAATCCGGCGGATTGTTGGCAGGACCTGCCTATCGGGCGTCCATTGATGAAATCTGGTATCCCGGTGATACTCTTCAAGCGGCAATCGGTCAGTCTGATAATTTGTTTACGCCGTTGCAACTTGCCAACTATGTGGCAACCATTGTCAATGGCGGCACTCGCTATCAAACCCATCTGGTGCAGGGCGTTTATGATGCGGTCAGCGGTGTCTGCCTGCAGCCGGAGCAGATCAAGGCGCTCGATAGCCTTGAGATGAAGGATGAGAACTATCATGCCATCATGGACGGTATGGTGGAATGTGCCCTTACCGGTACCGCCGCAGGTGTCTTCGGTTATTCTTATGGGATCACCGCCGGCGCTAAAACCGGTACCGCTTCGGTGCCCAGCGGAACTGCCAACGGGATCTTTGTTTCTTTTGCTCCTGCCGAGAATGCGAAGATTGCGGTCTGTGTTGTGGTGGAACATGGTGCCCATGGCAACTATGTGGGCTCGGTGGCAAGAGATATCTTTGATGCCTATTTTGCCGATGTGACCGTCGCCGATCCCGTTACTCCCGAGAACACGTTATTATAATATAGAAGGAATTTTTGCCCAAAACAAAAATTCCTTCTTTTTTTAAAAAAACTCTTGACTTTAACACATAAAAGCGTTAAAATCTTAAATAGTTAAAGTGTTTCGGGTTTATACCCGAGTGAAAAAAGGAGATTTTTGAAAATGAAAAGAGTAGTTTCTGTATTGGCAATTTTTGCCATGTTGCTGACCGGTATGGTCGCCATGACCTCCTGTGGCGGGGATGATGGCGTTTATAAAATCGGTATCTGCCAGTTGGTTCAGCATGATGCGCTGGATGCTGCAACCAAAGGATTTAAGCAGGCTTTGATTGATAAACTGGGCGAAGATAAAGTGAAGTTTGATGAGCAGAACGCTTCCGGCGATTCCGCCAACTGCTCCACCATCGTCAATGGCTTTGTTGCCGGCAAGGTAGATCTGATTATGGCAAATGCACCCGCTCCTCTGCAGGCAGCGGCTGCCGCTACCGCAGATATCCCTGTATTGGGCACTTCCGTTACTGATTATGCTACCGCTCTGGAGATTGATAACTGGACCGGTACGGTCGGCACCAATGTTTCCGGTGCTTCCGATCTGGCTCCTTTGGATCAGCAGGCAGCCATGATCAAAGAGATGTTCCCCGATGCCAAGAAGGTGGGTCTGCTTTATTGCACCACCGAGCCCAACTCGGTTTATCAGTGCACCAAGGTGGAAGAGTTCCTGAAGGCAGACGGGCTGGAAGTAAAGTGGTTCGGTTTCACCGATACCAATGATGTTGCTTCCGTTACCCAAACGGCTTGTGATGAGATGGATGTTATTTATATTCCCACCGATAATACCGCCGCTTCCAATACCGAGGCGATCGCCAATGTGGTTCTGCCTGCTAAGAAGCCGGTTATCGCCGGCGAAGAAGGCATCTGCAAGGGCTGTGGTGTTGCAACCCTGTCCATCGACTACTATGATATGGGTTATGCCACCGGTGAAATGGCTTATGAGATTTTGGTAGAAGGCGCGGATGTAACGACCATGCCTGTTGCTATCGTTTCCGAAGTGACCAAGAAGTATAATGCAGCGAACTGCGAGGCTCTTGGTATCGCCGCTCCTGCCGGCTATGAAGCCATTGTGATGGAGTAATTTCTGCGAAAATGAAATAACGGCGGAAAAAGGCTTGCCTTTTTCCGCCAATTTCTGTATTATATAATCATTACGTTTTTTGGAGGAAAGTCAATGGACTTTTTGATGTCTTTAATCAATTCCATGCCCGGTGCCTTAAACCAAGGCTTGATCTGGGGTATTATGGCGATTGGTGTTTATCTCACCTATCGGATCCTGGATATTGCGGATCTGACAGTGGATGGCTCTATCACCACCGGCGCGGCAGTCTGCGTCATCCTGACTTTAAACGGTGTTCCCGTTGGGATCTCTATGATCGCGGCATTGATCGCCGGTATGCTGGCGGGCTTTGTGACCGGCATTTTGCATACTCGTTGCGGTATCCCTGCTATTTTGGCAGGTATTCTGACTCAGTTGGCGCTGTATTCTGTAAACCTGCGAATCATGGGTTGGGGAACCGGCAACGGAAAAGCCAACCTGCCCATCAGCGTGGATAAGTATAAGATTTTGGTCTCTGCCCGCTATGTACTGAGTTGGACCTTGAAGAACCCGCTGATCGTGTTGGTGCTTGCCTGCGCTCTGGTGATCTTCCTGCTCTATTGGTTCTTCGGTACCGAGATCGGTTGCTCTCTGCGTGCCACCGGCGCCAATCAGCGAATGGCAAGCGCTCAGGGAATCAATACCAATCGCGCGAAGGTTTTGGGGCTTATGATCTCCAACGGAATCGTTGCCCTCTCCGGTGCTCTTTTGAGCCAATATCAGGGCTTCTCCGATATTAATATGGGTCGCGGTGCCATTGTGATCGGTTTGGCAGCGGTCATTATCGGTGAAGTGTTGTTTAGCAAAGTATTCCGCAATTTCGGCTTGAAACTGTTTGCTTGCGTGGTGGGTGGTATCATTTATTATGTGGTAATCCAGGTTGTGTTGCGGTTGGGTCTTTCTACCGACGATCTCAAGCTCCTCACTGCCGCAGTTGTTGCCATCTTCTTGGCCGTTCCTTATTGGAAAGGCGCCTTGGCGCAGCATCATCATAAAAAAGCAAAGGAGGGCGCGGCAAAATGCTGAAAATTCAAGATGTAACTCAAATTTTCAATGCCGGTACCATCAATGAAAAGATCGCCCTCAACGGCTTGAATCTTCATTTAAATGAAGGCGATTTCTGTACCGTTATCGGCGGCAACGGCGCCGGTAAATCCACCATGCTCAATGCGGTGGCGGGTACCTTTATCACCACCGAAGGCACCATCCTCTTAGATGGTGTGGATATCACCATGATGCCTGAATATAAGCGTGCTCAATATTTGGGTCGTGTGTTTCAGGATCCCATGACCGGTACCGCCGCTACCATGCAGATCGAAGAAAATCTGGCGCTGGCAAAGCGCCGCGGTCAGCGCCGCGGTCTGAAAAGAGGAATCACCTCTGCCGAGCGGGAGGAATATTATGAATTGTTGAAACTTTTGGATCTGGGCCTGGAGGATCGCCTTACCGCCAAGGTGGGTCTGCTCTCCGGTGGTCAGCGTCAGGCGCTGACCTTGCTGATGGCAAGTTTGGTAAAGCCCAAACTGCTGCTTTTGGATGAGCATACCGCGGCACTGGATCCCAAAACCGCTGCCAAGGTATTGGATGCGACCGATCGGATCGTGGAAAAGGATCACCTGACCACATTGATGATCACCCATAATATGAAAGACGCCATCAAGCATGGCAACCGCCTGGTAATGATGCATAACGGCAGAATTATCTTCGATGTTTCCGGGGAGGAAAAGAAGAAACTCACCGTAGACGACCTGATGGAGAAGTTCAGCCAGAGCAGCGGCACCGAGTTTGCCAACGACCGCGCTTTGCTGAGCTAAAGCGATAAAGATTTTTTTGAAAAGGTCTTGACATCTTGTTGCGGATGTGCTAAATTAGATTCATACATTTGAAACCGATGAGCAAGAGTAAGTAAGAGTTTCGAAAGCTCCAAGAGAGCCGCAGGTGCTGGGATTGCGGTAGTGGAAGGAATTCTGAATGGACTTGCGAGGGCAACCGAACGCGAAAGAAATTTCGTCAGTAGCAGTTGACGGGGAGCGCGCCCGTTACCGTAGCGCACCGCATGATTGTGCGGATTAAGCGGATGAGCTTTCATCAATTTGGGTGGCACCGCAGAAATTTTGTTTTCTGTCCCATACTTCTCGCAAGGGAAGTATGGGATTTTTATTTTTTTCAATAAAGGAGAATGAACCATGAAAACCGTGAAAAGAATTTTAGCAATTGTGATGATCGCCGCGATGCTGCTGGCCCTTTGCGCCTGCGGCGCAAGTAAGCCGGTGATCGGTATTATTCAGTTCGGCTCCCATGCTTCGCTGAATAACTGCTATGAGGGCATTATGAAGGGCTTGGAAGAGGCCGGAATTGCGGTTGAGGATTATACGGTTGAATATGTCAACAGCAACTTCGATGCCAGCGTTTCCCAGACCCAGGCCAATAATCTGGTCAATAAGCAGGCGGAAGTGATCATCGCCATCGCAACCCCTTCTGCGGTTGCCGCCGCACCCCCCGCCGATGGGGATGTGCCTGTTGTTTATTGCGCTATTACCGACTCTTCGGTTATGGCCAATTATGAGAATGTGACCGGCTCCTCCGATATCCCCAATTTCGAGAAGCAGCTGGAGGTCGTTACCGCCTTTATGAATAAGAGCGATCTGAAGATCGGCGTTCTCTATTCCACCGAGGAATCCAGTTCTCCCATTCAGGTCTCCAACCTGAAGGAAGCGGCCAAGAAATATGCCGGTATGGAGATCCTCGATAGCGCGGTGGCCGATATCAATACCATCGATACCAAGGTCAACGATCTTTTGGCCAAAGAGGTAGACTGCTTTGTGAACCTGCTGGATAATACCGTTGTGGGTAAGTTGGAGACCAATATCCTGCCTCTGACCAACGATGCAGGTGTTCCCGTTTTCGGCTCCGAGATCGAGCAGGTGAAGGTGGGCTGTGCCGCCAGCGCTTCCATTGAGTATATCAATGTAGGTAAGGCTGCAGGCGAGGCTGCTGCCAAGATTCTGGGCGGTACCGCGGCGGATTCCATCCCCGTTGCCACCATCACCGAGCCTGATAACTATTATAACAGCAAGGTCTGCGCCGCTCTGGGTCTGACCGTTCCCACCACCGTTTCCGCTACCGATGTAGCATAATTTTGTTCAAAGGATCATTTTAAAATGCAATTGTTTTTCGGCACAACCATTGATGGGCTGCAGATGGGTCTTTGCTTTGCCATCTTAGCCCTGGGTGTTTATATTTCTTTTTCCATTCTGGATTTTCCCGATCTTTCGGTAGACGGTACCTTCCCGCTGGGCGGGGTCTTTTGCACCGTTCTGATGCTGAAATTGGGCCTGCCGCCCCTTTTGTCCATCATCCTCAGCTTTGCGGTGGGCTTTTTGGCCGGTACCGTAACCGGTGTGCTTCATGTGAAGTTTAAGATCTCCAATCTGTTGGCGGGTATTATTGTGATGACCGCGTTGCTTTCGGTGACTCTGGCCTCCACCATGCTGCTGACCAAAAACGGCATGACCACCACCATCTTCTCCTTCCGCAGCGAGAATCTGCAGGGTCTTTTTGATGGCGCTCTCATCTCTTCTTTTGGGAAGAAGGGGGAGGATTATATGATCCTCTTGGTGGAATTGGTGTTGGTAATCGCCTTTAAGTTGATCATCGATCTCTTCTTAAAGACCAAGCTGGGCTATATGCTGCGGGCAACCGGCGATAATGAAAAGCTGGTGGTGCTTTTAGGGCGGGACAGCGGCAATTATAAGATTCTGGGTCTTGCCCTTGCAAACGGCTTTGTTGCTGTGGCAGGCGCAGTTTATGCCAATCTGTTCAGCTCCTATGATAACGATAGCGGAAGCGGCAAGGTGGTGATGGCCCTGGCGTCGGTCATCATCGGAATTGCGGTCTTCTCCCGCATCCGTTTTGTGAAGGATACCACCGCTGTGATCATCGGCGCGGTGATCTATTCCCTCTGTCTGAACTATCTGGTGCTGGTGGATAGCAACGGCATCTATCTTAAACTGCTCAATGCGGTGATGTTTGCGCTGATCCTCATTTTCAATGAGCGGGTGACCGCCTTTATGAATAAGCATTCCAAAATGTGGAAAGAGAGGGGTTAACCGATGATCGAACTGAAGAATATTACCAAGATCTATAACCCCGGCACCGTAACGGAAATGTGCCTTTTCGATGATTTTAACCTGACGGTGGAAAAAGGCGAGTTTGTTTCCATTGTGGGGAGCAACGGCAGCGGAAAGACCTCGTTGCTGAATATCATCTGCGGCTCCATTCCCGTAGACGGAGGCGATTGCCGCATCAACGGCAAAAGCATTCTGAAGGAAAAAGAATTCTTCCGCTATCGCAAGATCGGGCGGGTCTTTCAGGATCCCGGCGCCGGTACCTGCCCTCATATGACCATTTTAGAGAATATGTCTATGGCAGATAATAAAGGAAAGCCCTTCGGGCTTTCGGTGGGTGTCAACCGCAAGCGCGCCGCCTTTTATCGGGAGCAGTTGGCTTCCTTGGGGCTGGGGCTGGAGGATAAAATGAATGTGCAGGTAGGCTCCCTTTCGGGCGGTCAGCGTCAGGCTGTGGCGCTGTTGATGGCCACCCTTACGCCGCTGGAATTTCTGATTCTGGATGAGCATACCGCCGCCCTGGATCCCCATACCGCCGAGATGATTATGGAACTGACCGATAAGATCGTGAAGGAGAAAAACCTCACCGCCATGATGGTGACCCATAACCTTCGCTATGCGGTGGAATATGGCTCTCGCTTGCTGATGATGGATAAGGGTCAGGCGATCCTGGATATCAAAGGCGAAGAAAAAGAAAAGACCACCACCGAAGATCTGTTGGATCTGTTTAATAAGATCAGTATTGAGTGTGGTAACTAATAAAAAAGGCCCTCTATGAGGGCCTTTTTTATTTGACATTTAATAGGAGAATGGTATAATTTTCTTTGAGGTGAAAAGTATGGACCCTAAGCGTTTTGAAGAGTATCAACAAAAACGAAAAAGCTTGATGAAGGAATACCGCGCCAAAAAACTCAAGCGTGTTCTTTTGGTGTTGGGTGTTGGAGCAGCGGCGGCAATCGCCATTTTATTGGTGAGTGGTTTGTGGCTGAAGAATATCCCCATTACTGCGGTGCTCACCTTGATTACGGTGCTGTTTACCATTATTTATATGCGGATTCAAGCGGTGACCATCAACCATACTTTGCAACAAAAATTACTGCTGTTTGAGGAGAACTATTAAGTGTATCGAATCGGATTATCCACCTGTGGGAATAAACTGAATAAGGATTCCGTTTTTTTGGATTATAAGGCCGCCGGCATCGAGGTAGCGGAGATCTCTGTGCCTGCCGCCGAATGTGAAGCATTCGATTTTGAGCGGGCGGCGCGTCTTGCCAAGGAGGCGGGAGTGACCCTTTGGTCCTTCCATCTGCCCTTTTCCTCCAAGCTGCCCATTGATATTGCCGATCCCCATGAGGGGCGGCGGAAAAGATCGGTGGAATTGGATCGGGAGATGATCCGCCGGGGAGCGGCAGTGGGAATCAAGGTCTTTGTGGTTCATCCCAGCGCAGAGCCCATCGAAGAAAAGGATCGCCCCGAGCGGTTGGCCTATGCCAAAGAGAGCCTTCGGCAATTGGCGGAATTTGCCGCGGAACGGGGCTGTACCCTTGCAGTA
>JAZNGR010000182.1:0-5693 GCA_045576575.1 Eubacteriales bacterium | reverse complement strand
TATTTCGAAAAGGGTCAGCTGATCGCTTTGGTCGGCTCTCTGCAGTCCCGCAACTATGAAGATAAGACCGGTGCCAAGAGAACTGCTTTTGAGGTTGTTGCCGATGAAGCGCACTTTGTAGAATCCAAAAAGGACTCTTCTCGTCCTGTTGCTCCTGAATTCAAGGCTCCGCCCGTAACCGGTGGTAATACCGTTGAATTTGAAGAAGTTCAAGATGACGAATTGCCCTTCTAATCTATCAAGGAGGATTTAGCTGTGGAGAGAGAAAAGAATTACAGACCCAACAGAAAGCCCCGCCGCAAGGTTTGCGCTTTCTGCGTGGATAAAGTAACTGAAATTGATTACAAGGATACTGCCAAGCTCAGAAAGTACATTTCCGAGCGTGCCAAGATCCTTCCCCGCCGCGTAACCGGCACCTGCGCTAAGCATCAGCGTCAGCTGACCAGCGCTATCAAGCGTGCTCGCGTTATCGCTCTGCTGCCTTACGTCAGCGATTAATTAAAACAAAAGACCTCCCGATGGGAGGTCTTTTTATTTTTGCATAAAAGCCTCAAACGAGGCCAAATCAAAGCGGCGGTTCAATTCTTTTAGAAGAGCATTATTGGAAAGGTGCGGCGGGAGTTGCAAATCGGATAATAGTTTTGACTTTCTCTCCCCTGCGCCCGACACGCCGGTCAAACCCAAAGCATACAAATCTTTGGCGCAAATAGAGTTTTCAATAGGTTCTGCCCGAAACGCTTCAAACAAGCGACGCAAAATTGCAGAGTCTGTTCCTTCTACGCCAAGATACCTTTCCTTAGAATAGGAGGTTTTTCTTTTTTCTTTTCCTTCAATTGCCGGAATATACAGTGTATAGAGTTCTGAGCCCTGCAATATTCGCTGCAATTGAGAACGAATCACCCCGCCAGCACTATCAGAATCGGTCAGCAAAATCGCCCCGCGCTCTTTTGCCATCGCTTTTAGGGTGGCTTGTTTTTCTTTATTCTTGAAAATACCGAAACCGTCGCAGGTCAAAATAGTCGCATCAATTACATTCTCTAATGCGATTTTATCATACTTTCCCTCAACGATAACGATTTGATAAATTGGAATTCTATTCATGGTCTTTCATCTGGAAGGCAAGCAATTCTGCCGCAAAGCCATAGATCAAATCTTTTTTATTCACACCCGAAGTCTTAAGTTTTCGATCTAACTGACGGCATTTACGGATTCCGTCCAGCGCCTCCCCTTCTTTTAACCGCCCCGCAGAGCGCATAATATTGGCAGCCGCATAAGGGCTGATCCCCGAAACCATAGCCAACTCCGCCGAGGATTTCCCTTCTTTAAGAGCAGTCTCCCCTCGCCAAAGGTCAATAAATGCCCGATGGAACATTCCTGCAATCACTGTATCATCGGTATTTTGAGAATAAAGATCATGGAGGGTCTGCATCAACTGATCAAAATCATGAGCCGCCAAAGCATTGGAGATCGCAAACCAGGAGGAATTTTCCTCCGGTGCTACCATGCGGTCAATCAATGCACGATCAATCTCTCCCTCTTTTAAAAAAGCGATCATCTTTTGCATTTCATTATGGATCCGAAGCATGGAACCACCGGTCATTTCATATAAATATGCGCAATCACCCGCAGAGATCTCAATATTCGACTTTGCCGCTATTTTTCGAATCCAAACCGTCATGGCTTCCGGCTTTAATCGCTCGGTCTTAACAATCTCGCCACCCAGTTTCTTAATTAATGTTTCAAGAGCATTGCTCTTTCCTTTTTCTTTTGCGTGATCGCGAAAAAGAATCGTTACCCCCGGAGCAATATCATCTAAAGCAGCCAGAAGCTTCTTTTCATTTTGACCCTTGAGCATGGAAAGATCCAGATCCGTAACCATCACTAATTTCCGCTCCGCCATTACCGGATATGCTGTGCATGCATCGGCAAGAAAATCAAAATCCACCTTTCTACCGTCGATCTCAATATAATTAAATTCCGGCAAAACAGACGCGCAGCTTTCCCTCAGTTTATCGGAATAAAAATCAATGAGATATTGCTCCTCGCCCAATAAATAATACAGAGAAGAAAAGTTATTCTCATGAATCTGTTTTTTAAATGCTTCAATCGTCATAATAGACCCTTTCCAAAATCGCACCGTCGGTTTGGAATACAACAGTACCGTCTATAGATGTATTATAAACCATCGGGCAGATGGTTTCAAGTCTTGAAATCACGGATTCATCGGGGAGCCCATAAGAATTTTCGCCAACAGAGATCACCGCGATTTCCGGGGAAACGGTTTTTAAAAACGGATACATTGAAGATGTTTTACTTCCATGATGAGCAACTTTCAATAAAGTGCAATCCTCCATGGATGATAAAATCTTCATCTCCGCCCGTGCCTCAATATCACCGGTTACCAACACAGATGTTGAACCATATTCGACCCGATAGCAAACACACCGCTCATTATTCGTCTCTAATTCGGGGTCGTTGACTGCATCCATGATTGGGTACAATGTCACATTATCTAAAACAATAAGAGGTTCCTCTTCTCTTAACGACTTTGCATCTTCTTCCATCATTAAGGCAAAAACTTGAGGAGAATCATAGTTCAATTCCGGATAGAGGATCCGATCCACATAGACATTTTGTAATAGTACAGAAAGACCGTTGGTATGGTCGTTATGGAGATGGGTAAAGGCAAGCAACTCTACTGTTGAAACATTCATCTTTTTGAGATAATTGATCAAATTATAACGCTCGGATGAAGTTCCACCGTAATCTAAAATCACCGCTTTCCCGTCTTTTGACAAAACCGTACAATCCCCTTGTCCTACATTTACAAAAGCAATTTGAAGCGGTTGCTCCGAGTGTACCGATTGATAAATTTCCATATACAATCCGCAAAAACACAGAAACATCAAAAACAGTGCAATAAAACTGCGGCGTCTATAGCGTAGGAAATGATACAGGCTAATGCCGAGGATCCCCAAAAATAAAACGATCAAAAGGATACCGATATAATTCACGGAAGAGACGCTGGCGAAAGGGATTTTGCCGAGAAACTGCGCAACAGCCTCAATTCCCGCACAAAGAATATCGCAAAGAAATCCGAGAACCGTTCCCACCCCCGGAATAGACCCAAGGAGCACCATAAAGATCCCCAATTCAAACAGCAACTGAAACGGCAAGATTAATACTACGTTAGCAATCGGTGCAATCAAACTCACCGATTCAAACACAAACAACGATATCGGCAAGGTGGAAATGGCAGCCGCCAAAGAACAAGCAATAATCCCGGTAAACTTTCGATAAACAGAGTTGATGATCGGTGCGCGATCTTTTAATTTCTTGGGAAACATAAAGTTTTCAATAGGAAGACGAATGGTTAGAATTCCAAAGGTCGCAAGAACACTCAGCAAAAAGCCCACATCCCGCACCGCCATAGGCTGAACGAGAACGATCAAAAAGGCAGCAACAGATAAAGAAGTCAGCCCATCAGCCTGCTCATTGATCGCCATGCCGATAGAATACAGGCTCAACATCACACAAGCACGGATACAAGAGAGCGGAAACCCTACCAAAACGGTAAAAAACAACGCAACAAAAATGTTCAAAAGCGAGCGAACACGATAAGGAATCCCCATCAAAACAAAGAAAAATCCAAATAACGCTACCGCAAAGGTGAGATGTAATCCGCTAACTGCAGTTACATGAGACAAGCCATCCCGCCGCAAAGAGACCGAGAGTGAAGAATCCAAATCGCTTTTATCTCCGAAGCAAACCGAGCGGAGCAAGCCTTGGGTCTTTTCACTACCATAAGAGATGCGATTTTGAACCGTAATACGAAAATCATCCACCTTCTGCCGCCAATCAGATGTTGACGGTTCAACAACGGCGATCTCACCCCGCGATTGATAGCCTGCCACATAAACCAAATCTTCTCTGCCAAAGCCGTAATCTATGGCACTATCAAAAAACGAAACCGGGCAGCGAATGGTACTGCCTGTCATAATATCTTTTCCGGATTCCGTATAAAGATAGATATTAAATCTTTTCCTTTTAGCCAATGCTTCTCCATTGACCGAAGAAAGTTTGATCTGATAGCGCTCTAAGGTTTTGGCGCTATTGGATCCGATATCCATAACGGTTCCTTCAACTTCCACCTCTTGATTGATCAGTTGATTCTCTTGCCGATGAACTGGTATGGTAGAAAAAACAAACAGTCCTACCGATAATACGGCCGAGATTAAGCAAGAGATCACCGTTGCTTTCAAAGAAAAGCGAGTAATAGCAATCGGAAGGATCGCAATAACGCAAAATATTGCAAAATAAACGGCAACTTCCAGGCCAATATGGGTACACAGAAATAGGGTGACCGTAAAGGTCCCCAACACCCACATTAAATAACGACCCGACACACGCAACACCTCATAGAGATTATATCGTATTGCGCGAAAAATGTCAAAAAAGAAAACATCCCGCATTGCGGGATGTTTTCTCATTCAGCTTTATGGTTCTTTTCTTCCAAACCGTTGGCAAAATTGCGAGCAATTTCTTCCAACTCATTGCGGGTGTTAAACGAAACACCCGATTGAAGAATATCTTCGCGCAGCCATTTGGGCAGGGTATTAAATAACGCTTCTGCTTCACTGTTCATTCCTACTCACCTCATGGAGTAGTATTTCCGCTCATTAAAGGATTATACAAATCAAACCGGCACTGCCTTCGTTAATGATACGGGATAGGGTCTCCTGAAACTTGAAGCGAGCATCATCAGGCATACGGGACAATTTATTATGTAAACCTTCATTGATGAGATCGTGAACGCTTTTCCCAAATATATTGGATTCCCAGATCTTAGAGGGATCCTCTTCAAAATCTTTCAATAAATAGTCGATCAATTCTTCTGACTGCCGTTCACTTCCAACGATAGGCGAGATTTCGGTTCGGATATTGGCTTGAATAATATGATAAGATGGCGCTTCCGCCTCTAAACGGACGCCAAAACGCCCACCCTGTTTAAAGATCTGCGGTTCTCCCAGTTGCATTTCCTCCACCGTTGGCGATACAATTCCATATCCTTTTGTCTGCGCTTCTTTAAAGGCATCCTTGATCTTTTCATATTCATTACGCGCCGCCGCCAGTTCACGGATCATGGCAACAAGGTCGCCATCACTTTTGATCTCTACTCCCGCAGCTTCGCTCAAAATGTCATAATACAGTTCCGGTTTAAGATCAATCTTTAAACCGGCGCTTCCTTCGCCAAGATCAACACTTTCGATTTCACAACGTGTCAACGGTTCCTCTTTTGAAAGATCCATCACCATTTTTTTAACAGTTCGAACACGGTCGATGCCCTTCGCGCTTTCCAAAATTTCGGAATAGACCTTTTTCTTCAGCCAATGATCCTGCTCCAACCGCCCAACCCAAGAGGGCATATTAATTACAATTTCCTTCATAGGAAATTCCATCAATACAGTTTGAATAATGGCAAGGATCTTTTCGCGATCCAACTCCAAACAATTAAATGTCAGAACAGGCACATCATATTGACGGCTCAAGCGATCCCGTAACTCTCGCGCGCTTTCGCTTTCAGGAAACATGGAATTGATCAGCACCGCAAAGGGCTTATCAATACTCTTAAGTTCGCGAATGATTCGCTCCTCGGCCTCCACATAATCATCCCGCGGAATCTCTCCGATACT
>JAZNGR010000181.1:0-1500 GCA_045576575.1 Eubacteriales bacterium | reverse complement strand
CGCAGGCTTGGAAGTTAAGAGAATTATCAACGAGCCTACTGCCGCGGCGTGGGCTTACGGCGTCGATAAAGAGGGCGACCAGAAGATCATGGTCTACGACCTGGGCGGCGGTACCTTCGACGTTTCCATTCTGGAAATCGGCGACGGTGTTTGCGAAGTATTGGCAACCGCCGGTAACAACCGCTTGGGCGGCGACGATTTCGACCAGCGTATCATCGATTGGATGGCGGCCGATTTTAAAGCCCAAAACGGTATCGATCTGAAGGCCGACAATATGGCAAATCAGCGTTTGAAGGAAGCCGCCGAAAAGGCTAAAATTGAGCTTTCCAGCGGGATGTCTACCAATATCAATCTCCCCTTCATCAGCGGCGGCCCTGCCGGTCCTCTCCATCTGGATATGACCCTTACCCGCGCCAAGTTCAATGAACTGACCGCTGATTTGGTGGAAGGCACCATGGGCCCTGTTCGCCAGGCGCTCTCCGATGCCGATTTGAAGACCTCTGATGTAAAGAAGGTTCTGCTGGTGGGCGGTTCCACCCGTATCCCCGCAGTAGCAGAAGCCATCAGCAAGTTCATGGGTCAGGAAGCCCATAAGGGCATCAACCCCGATGAGTGCGTTGCTTGCGGCGCCGCTATTCAAGGCGGTGTGTTGGGCGGCGATGTAAAGGGTGTTGTGCTGCTGGATGTTACTCCTCTGTCCTTGGGTCTTGAGACCCTGGGCGGTGTTTTCACCAAGTTGATCGAGCGCAATACCACCATCCCCACCAAGAAGAGCCAGATCTTCTCTACCGCTGCAGATAATCAGCCCAGCGTTGAGATCCATGTGCTGCAGGGTGAGCGTGAAATGGCGGCTGCTAATAAGACCTTGGGTAAGTTCCAACTTACCGGTATTGCTCCCGCTCCCCGCGGTGTGCCTCAGATCGAAGTCACCTTCGATATTGATGCCAACGGTATCGTCAATGTATCCGCAAAGGATCTGGGTACCGGTCAGGAGCAGAAGATTACGATTACCGCTTCCACCAATCTCTCCAAGGAAGAGATCGAAAAGGCAGTAAAGGATGCAGAAGCCTGTGCGGCTGAAGATAAGAAACTAAAAGAATCCATCGAGATTCGCAATAATGCCGATCAGATGGTTTACCAGACCGAGAAACTGATGAAAGATGCCGGTGATAAGCTGGATGAAGCCGATAAGGCAGGCGTAAACGCCGAGATCGAGAAGTTGAAGGAAGCCCTGAAAGGGACCGATACCGAAGTCATCAAGGCGGCGACCGAAGCGTTGCAGAATAAGGTCTATGAACTCTCTTCGAAGATCTACGCCCAGAACCCCGGCGCTGCTCCCGGTGCAGATCCTGCGGCAGGTGCTGCTCCCGGCGGGAATGCCGACGGTGTATACGACGCCGATTTTAAAGACGTTGACTAATTATCATTTCGGGCAAGGATCCCCTTGCCCGAAATTTCTCATGGAGTAAGTTATGGCAGAAAAACGCGATTATTATGAGG
>JAZNGR010000180.1:0-15278 GCA_045576575.1 Eubacteriales bacterium | reverse complement strand
AGGCAGAACCGATCTTACGATCCTGGCTCTTCCCGAAGAGACCCGTAAGGATCTCGCCGCCCGTAAAAAGATGCTGAATGAAGCAGATATCGCCTTTCTTTGCCTGCCCGATGATGCGGCGAGAGAGGCAGTGGCGATGATCGAAAACCCCGATACCGTGGTGTTGGATACCTCCACCGCCCATCGAACCCTCTCGGACTGGTGCTATGGCTTTCCCGAGCTTTCCGCCGCCAAAGAGGAAGAGGTGAAGAAGGCCAAGCGCATCGCCGTCCCCGGTTGCCATGCCAGCGGCTTTATCGCCTTGGTGGCGCCGCTGATCGAGGCAGGCGCCCTGCCGAAGGATGCGTTGCTGACCTGCCATTCCATCACCGGCTATAGCGGTGGCGGAAAAAAGATGATCGCGGATTACAGTGGGGAAGAGGTAGATCCTCTCTTAAAAGCCCCCCGCCAATATGCCCTTTCCCAGCAGCATAAGCATCTGAAGGAAATGGCGGCCGTTACCGGCCTTGCGAATCTCCCCGTCTTTTGCCCCATCGTTTCCGATTTCTATAGCGGCATGGCCGTTACCGTCCCCCTGTTTGCTTCTCAATTAAACGAGGGCTTCGGGATGAAGGAGATCAAAGAGATCTACCAAAAGCAATACCAAAGGGGGCTGGTCTCTTTCAAAGAGTCTGCCGATGAGGGCGGCTTCTTCTCTGCCGCAGGCCTTTCCGATTCCGATCGGATGGAGGTCTCGGTAGCGGGCAACGAAGAGCGGATCCTGCTTTTGGCGCGCTATGATAATCTGGGCAAGGGCGCTTCGGGCGCGGCCTTAGAATGTATGAATTTGGTGCTCGGTGTTGATGCCGAGACCGGTCTGGAGTTATAATTTATGATCGAAAAAATCAACGGCGGCGTAACAGCCGCCAAAGGCTTTTTAGCCAACGGTGTTCATTGCGGCATCCGCAAAAACCCCGGTAAAAAGGATGTGGCATTGATCTATAGTGAAGTGCCTGCCGCCGCCGCGGCGGTCTATACCACCAATCTGGTGAAAGGCGCCCCTCTTACCGTGACCAAAAAGCATCTGGAAAACGGTGTGGCCCAGGCGATCATCTGCAACAGCGGAAATGCCAATACCTGCAATGCCGATGGCATTGAGGTGGCGGAGACCATGTCTGCCCTTGCCGCCAAGGAACTGAAGATCAAGGCCGAGGATATGGTGGTGGCCTCCACCGGCGTCATCGGTCAGCCTTTGGATGTAACCCCCATTGCCGCAGGGCTTCCCGCTCTGGCCAAGGGCTTATCCACCGACGGTCATTCCGCCGCCGAAGCCATTATGACCACTGATACGGTAGCTAAAGAGGTGGCGGTTCAGTTTGAAATTGACGGTAAGACCTGTACTCTGGGCGGCATCGCCAAGGGAAGCGGAATGATCCATCCCAATATGGCAACCATGCTGGTCTTTTTGACCACTGATTGCGCCATCACCGCCGAAATGTTGCAAAAGGCCCTTTCTGCCGATATTCAAAATACGTTTAATATGACCAGTGTAGATGGTGATACCTCCACCAACGATATGGTGGTGGTGCTTGCCAACGGCAAGGCGGAAAACCCCGCCATCACCGCCGAAGGCGCCGCCTTTGATACCTTTATGACTGCTCTGAACAGCGTAACGGTGGATCTCTGCCGCCGCATTGCGGCCGACGGAGAAGGCGCCACCAAACTGCTGGAATGTAAGGTTACCAACGCTCCCTCCTTGGAGGTGGCCAAAACCGCCGCCAAGAGCGTCATCTGCTCTTCTCTGGTGAAGGCGGCGATGTTTGGCGCCGATGCCAATTGGGGGCGGATCCTTTGCGCCATCGGTTACAGCGGTGCCGCGGTGGATGTGACCAAGGTGGAGGTTCGCTTTGCATCTAAAGCAGGCGAAATTCTGGTTTGTGAAAACGGTGCAGGCGTTGCCTTCTCCGAAGAACTGGCTAAAAAGATCCTGCTGGAAGAGGAGATCGATATTTTGGTGGATCTTCACGACGGCGAGTTTTCTTCCACCGCCTGGGGCTGTGACCTGACCTATGACTATGTGAAGATCAACGGCGATTATCGTACATAAAGGAGTTTGAATCGATGTCTGTTTTATTGACCAATGCCCAGCGCGCCGAGGTGCTGACCCAGGCATTGCCTTATATTAAGAAATACAACGGCAAGGTCGTTGTCATTAAATACGGCGGCAACGCTATGATCAATGAGCAGTTGAAAGAGCAGGTCATGGAAGATGTGGTGCTGCTTTCGCTGATCGGTGTCAAGGTTGTGCTGGTGCACGGCGGCGGCCCCGAGATCACCGAGACGATGAAGAAGGTGGGCAAGGAGAGCGTCTTTTTAGAGGGCCTTCGGGTCACCGATAAGGAGACCGCTGAGATCGTGCAGATGGTGCTGGCCGGTAAGATCAATAAAGGGCTGGTGAACCTCTTAGAGGTCAAGGGCGGCCGCGCCATGGGCCTTTCGGGAATGGACGATCGGATGATCCTTTGCGAGATGAAGGATGAGCGGTTGGGCTATGTGGGAAAGATCACCAAGGTGAATGTGACTCCCATCAACGATCTGTTGGAAAAGGGCTATATCCCCGTTGTTTCTACGGTGGGTTGCGATAAAGAGGGCAATGTTTATAATATCAATGCCGATACCGCCGCCGCCTATATTGCAGGTGCCCTGCAGGCAGAGTGCCTGATCACTCTCACCGATATTGCGGGCATCCTGCGGGATCCCTCCAACCCCGCAACTCTGATTTCTGCATTGGATATCAAGGAAGCGGATGCGCTGTTTGAAAGCGGCGTCATCTCCGGCGGGATGATCCCCAAGGTGGAATGCTGTGTAGAAGCCATCAACCATGGGGTGAAAAAAGTATTTATTATGGACGGCCGCGTTCCCCATTCCATCCTCATCGAAACCCTTACCGATGAAGGCGCGGGCACTATGGTCGTCAAAGAGAGAAATAAATGATGAACGTTAAAGAAAAAGACAGTCAGTATATTGCCCATACCTACGGTCGCTTCCCGCTGGAACTGACCCGCGGAAAAGGCTCTCTTTTCTGGGATGAGCAGGGCAAGGAATATATCGATATGGGCAGCGGCATCGCCGTCAACCTGCTGGGCGCTTGCGATGATGGTTGGGTAGAGGCGGTCACCGCTCAGTTGAATACCCTTCAGCATACCTCCAACCTTTATTTCACAGCCCCTCAGGTGCAGTTGGCAGAGGAACTTTGCAAGCGTACCGGGATGAAAAAGGTGTTTTTTGCCAATTCCGGCGCCGAGGCCAATGAATGCGCCATCAAGGTAGCAAGAAAATATGCCGCCGAGAAGAAGGGCAAGGACTATTATAAGATCATTACTCTGATCAATAGCTTCCATGGCCGCACTGTTACCACCCTTGCCGCCACCGGTCAGGAGACCTTCCATCAGGATTTCCTGCCCCTTACCGAAGGCTTTTTGTATGCCCCTGCCAATGATCTGGAGGCGGTGAAAAAGCTGGTGAAGGAGGAAAAGGTGGCCGCCGTTATGGCGGAGCCGGTTCAGGGAGAAGGAGGCGTTTTGCCCCTTTCGGGCGAGTTTTGCAAGGGCTTGCAGAAGATCGCCGATGAAGAAGATATCCTTCTCATTATGGACGAGGTGCAAACCGGCAACGGCCGCACCGGTAAACTTTACGGTTATATGAATTTTGATCTTCATCCCGATGTGGTCACCACCGCCAAAGGCTTGGGCGGCGGGCTTCCCATCGGTGTGTGTATGATGGGGGAGCGTACCGAGCAGGTTTTGACCCCCGGCTCCCATGGCTCCACCTTCGGCGGCAATCCCGTTTGCGCCGCAGGCGCGGTCTATATCCTCTCGCAGCTGACCGAGGAACTGCTGGCAGAGGTGCGGGAAAAATCCGCCTATCTCTTCCAAGCCTTTGAAGGCGCCGCAGGCATTAAAAGCGTCAGCGGTATGGGGCTGATGATAGGCCTTGAGACCGACCGCCCCGCAGGGGAAGTAGTGGACCGTTGCCGCGAGATGGGCGTTTTGGTGCTGAAGGCCAAGGAGAAGGTGCGGTTGCTGCCGCCCCTCAATATTCCCATGGAGCTTTTGAAAAAAGCGGCAGATGTGATTTTGGAGGCTGTAAAATGAACTTAAAGAACCGCAACTTTTTGAAATTATTAGATTATACCCCCGCCGAGATGGAATATCTTCTGGATCTGGCCGCCCAACTGAAAGAAAAGAAGAAAAAGGGCATTTCCCATCGCCTTTGCGAGGGAAAGAATATTGCGCTGATCTTTGAAAAGACCAGCACCCGTACCCGTTGCAGCTTCGAGGTTGCCGCCTATGATCTTGGAATGGGCGTTACCTATCTGGATCCTTCCGGCTCGCAGATCGGTAAAAAAGAAAGCATCGCCGATACCGCAAGAGTGCTGGGCAGAATGTACGATGGAATCGAATACCGCGGCTTCGGGCAGGAGATCGTGGAAGAGCTGGCCAAGCATGCAGGCGTCCCCGTCTGGAACGGCCTTACCAATGAATTCCATCCCACCCAGATCCTGGCGGATTTTCTGACCATCCGCGAGCATTTCGGAAAACTGAAGGGCATCAAATTGGTCTATCTCGGAGATGCCCGCTATAATATGGGCAATTCCCTGATGGTGGGCGCCGCCAAAATGGGCTTGCATTTTGTGGCCGCCGCGCCCAAGGCTTATTGGCCTGATGCCAAGCTCATTGAGGAATGCGAGAAAATCGCCGCCGAAACCGGCGCTACCTTGACCTTTGAGGAGGATCCCAAAAAGGCGGTGGCAGGGGCCGATGTGCTCTATACCGATGTTTGGGTCTCTATGGGCGAACCCGCCGAGGTATGGGAGGAGCGGATCAAAGCCCTCTCGCCTTATCAGGTCAATTCCGGGCTGATGACCATCGCCGGTGAAAAGGCCGTCTTTATGCACTGCCTACCCGCCTTCCATGATCTCAAGACCACCGTTGGCAAAGAGATCAGCGAAAAATTCGGCCTTACCGAAATGGAAGTCACCGATGAGGTCTTTGAAAGCCCGCAGTCCATCGTCTTTGAAGAAGCTGAGAATCGTATGCACACCATCAAGGCAGTAATGTTAGCAACCTTATAATCTTAAAGCCGCACCGAAGGTCTGCCCAAAGGTGCGGCTTTTTTTATAAAATACTTTAAAAATCCAATTCTTTCCGATATAATATTATAAAAGGAGTGTTGGAAATGAAAGAAATCTTAAATAAAGTTGATCATACCCTCTTAAAGCCCGAGAGCAGATGGGAGAATATCAAAGCTATTATTGACGACGGCATTGCCTATGAGACCGCCTCTGTCTGTATTCCCGCCTCCTTTGTGAAGGATGCGGCGGAGTATGCCAAGGGGCGGGTGGCCATCTGCACCGTTATCGGATTTCCTCTCGGTTATTCCACCACCGCGGTGAAATGCTTTGAGGCAGAGGACGCGGTGAGAAACGGTGCCCAAGAGATCGATATGGTTATCAATATCGGCTGGGTCAAGGATCAGAAATGGGATGCCTTGCTGGAAGAGATCAAGGCCGTTAAGGCCGCCTGCGGCGGAAAACTGCTGAAGGTGATCATTGAGACCTGCCTTTTGACCGAGGAAGAAAAGGTCAAAATGTGCGCCATCGTTTCTGCTTCCGGCGCCGATTATATTAAAACCTCCACCGGCTTTTCCACGGGCGGAGCCACCCGCGAGGATGTGGCGCTCTTTGCCGCCCATGTTGAAAAGGGGCTGAAGATCAAGGCCGCCGGCGGCATCCGCTCCTTGCAGGACGCGAAAGATTTTATAGATTTAGGCGCTTCCCGCTTGGGAACCAGCGCCATTGTGAAATTAGTGAAGGAGGAAAAAGACCATGTCAACACCGCATATTAATGCTCAAAAGGGCGATTTCGGCAAGACCGTATTGATGCCCGGCGATCCCTTGCGCGCCAAATTTATAGCCGAAACCTATCTGACCGATGCGAAATTGGTCAATAATGTTCGCGGTATTCAAGGCTATACCGGCTATTATAAGGGGGTGAAGGTCTCTGTTATGGCCAGCGGTATGGGAATGCCCTCCATGGGGATCTACAGCTATGAGCTGTTTGAGTTTTTCGGCGTGGAGCAGATCCTGCGGATCGGTTCTGCCGGTACCATCTGCGAAGATGTGAAGCTGCGGGAGATCGTTTTGGGTGCAGGCGCCTGCACCAATTCCGCCTTCGGTGAGCAATACCATCTGCGGGGCAGCTTTGCGCCTATTGCGGATTTTGACCTTCTGCGTACCTGCGCGGAAGAGGCGGAAAAGCTGGGTGCCTCTTATCATGTGGGCAACCTGCTCTCCTCGGATACCTTCTATGATGCAGGGGAGGGAGATACCCTCGCCTGGGGTAAGATGGGGGTTTTAGCGGTGGAGATGGAAGCCGCCGCTCTCTATATGAATGCCGCCCGCTGCGGAAAGCGCGCCCTTGCCATCTGTACCGTTTCCGATTCCTTGATCACCGGGGAGGCAACCACCGCCGAGGAGCGGCAGAATACTTTTACCCAGATGATGGAGCTGGCACTGAATACCGCAGTTGCCATGGAAACAAAATGATCCGGATCAAACGGTTTGTTTAACCATCACTGTATCTTTGTTCCCGGTTCCATCCATGGAACCCCAAACCACATCGATGACCATCAATGTACCCCAAACCACATCGATGACCGTCGATGTACCATAAAACCACATCGATGACCATCGATGTACCTCAAAACCACATTGATGGCCATCAATGTAACCTTAAACCACAACAAAGATCATTAATGTAACCTTAAAACCACATTGATGACCGTCAATGTAACCCAAACTACATCGATGACCATCGATGTTCGTGATTTGCGAGAGGAGATAGCATTGAAAACCTTTTTGATTGTTTTGGATAGCGTTGGCGCGGGAGCGTTGCCCGATGCTCCGCGGTTTGGCGATGCAGGGGCTCATACCCTGAAAAGCATCTCCAAAAGCGAAAAATTTCATATTCCCAACCTGCTGAAGCTGGGGCTGGGCAATATTGATGGGCTGGAGTTTTTAGGAAAAACGGATGCTCCCTTGGCCTCCTTCGGTCGCTGTATGGAGCGCTCCAACGGCAAGGATACGACTGTTGGTCATTGGGAGATCGCGGGAGTGATCTCGAGAGAGCCCTTGCCCACCTTTCCCCATGGCTTCCCCCAAGAATGCCTGGATGCCTTTACCGCCGCCACCGGCAAGGAGGTGCTTTGTAACCTGCCCTATTCCGGTACCGAGGTCATTAAGGATTACGGCGAAGAATCGGTAAAGACCGGCAAGGTCATTGTCTATACCTCGGCAGACAGCGTGTTTCAGATCGCCGCCCATGAAGAGGCGGTGTCTTTAGAGGAGCTTTACGGCATTTGCCGCAAGGCCCGCGAACTGTTGGTGGGTCCTTGGGGCGTCGGTCGGGTGATCGCCCGCCCCTTTATCGGGGAAGCGGGGAATTATCGGCGTACCGCCAATCGGCGGGATTTCTCGCTGGAGCCTCCCGCCGATACCCTTCTGGATGTTTTGCAGAAGGGCGGGATCTCTACCGTCAGCGTGGGCAAGATCGCCGATATCTTTGCAGGGCGCGGCATTGACCGCTCCGTTCCCACCCACGGCAACGCCGAGGGAATGGAAGCCGCCCTCTCACTGGCAAAGGAAGAATTCAGCGGCTTTGTGTTTGTGAATTTAGTGGATTTCGATATGCTGTACGGTCACCGTCAGGATGTGGACGGCTATGCCGCCGCCCTCAGCGCCTTTGATGCTTGGCTGCCTGCCTTTTTGGAGGCGCTCTCTCCCGAGGATCGGCTGATCATTACCGCCGATCACGGTTGCGATCCCGATGACGGTCATACCGACCATACCCGCGAATATACCCCGCTTTTGGTCTACGGCAAAAAAATGAGCCCCAAGGCGCTGGGTACCCGCCAAAGCTTTTGCGATATCGGGCAGACCGTTGCCGCGTGGTACGGTCAAACTCTTGAAGAAGGAAGTATTTTGGAATGAAACGAACCCTCTTGGATCGGGCCATCGCCGCCCGCGAGCGCGCCTATGCGCCCTACTCTCAATATAAGGTGGGAGCCGCCCTTTTAACAGAAGAAGGGAAGATTTACACCGGCTGTAACATCGAACACGCCTCCTATTCCGCCACTCTTTGCGCCGAGCGCAGCGCCTTTGCGGCGGCGGTCTCGGCAGGGGAGAAAAAATTCAAGGCCATCGCCGTTGCAGGGGGAAAGGGAGCTTCTCCCGATCCTGCCGCGCCTCCTTGCGGGGTCTGCCGCCAGGTAATGGCGGAGTTTTGCGATCCCGAGACCTTTGAGATCATTCTGGGGGATGAGGCGCAAGTGAAAGCCTTTACATTGAAAGAATTATTGCCCTTAAGCTTTGGGGCGGAGGAACTGAAATGAGAGCGGTAGACCTGATCGAAAAGAAAAAACGCGGGATGGAGCTCTCTGCGGAAGAGCTGACCTTTTTGGTGGAAGGCTTTACCCGAGGCGAGATTCCCGACTATCAAATGTCTGCCTGGGCCATGGCGGTTTATTTTCAAGGGATGACTGCGGAGGAGACCGCGGCTCTCACCCTTGCCATGGCCAAAAGCGGCGATCAGGTGGATCTTTCCGCCTTGGGCGCCAAAACAGTGGATAAGCACAGCACCGGCGGGGTGGGGGATAAGACCACCCTTATCGTAACTCCCATTGTAGCCTCTTTGGGCGGCATTGTGGCAAAAATGAGCGGTCGGGGTCTGGGTCATACCGGAGGTACGGTGGATAAATTGGAATCCATCCCCGGCTATCAGACCGAGCTGACTCCCGAGGAATTTATGCGCCTCTCTCAAGAGGTGGGCCTGGTGGTGGCAGGGCAAAGCGGCAATCTGGCCCCTGCCGATAAAAAACTGTATGCCCTTCGGGATGTTACCGCAACAGTGGATTCCATCCCCTTGATCGCCTCCAGCATTATGAGCAAAAAGCTGGCGGCAGGCGCAAAGTCCATTGTATTGGATGTGAAATGCGGAAGCGGCGCCTTTATGAAGACCCCCGATGAGGCGGCGGCTCTGGCTAAAGAGATGGTTGCCATCGGGGAGAATTGCGGCAGAAAGGTCTCTGCCTTGATCACTAATATGGATCGCCCGCTGGGGCAGGCCATCGGCAATGCTCTGGAGGTGGAAGAAGCCCTTGCGGTATTGCGTGGAGAAGGCCCCGAAGACCTTAAAGAGGTCTGCCTGACTCTTGCCGCCGAGATGCTGACCCTTTGCCAAGGCTGGAGCGAGGATACGGCAAAGGAAAAGGCCCGCGCCGCCTTGGAAGAGGGCAAGGCCTATGCCAAGATGAAGGAATGGATCAGTTGTCAAGGCGGAGACCTTGACACCTTTATCAAGACCCGCGCCGCCGCAGAAGTCCCCTCCTTTGAGATAATGGCGCCGAAAAGCGGCTATATTACCCAAATGGATGCCGAGGGCATCGGCATTTCCGCCATGCTTTTGGGCGCAGGCCGTGCCACCAAGACGGATGTCTTGGATTATGATGCAGGGATCCTGCTGATCAAAAAGACCGGCGATGGGGTAGAGGAGGGGGAACCCATTGCCCGCCTTTATGCCAAGGATCCCGCGAAATTCCAAGGGGCGAAGGCGCGTTTTCTTGCCGCCCTTACCATTGATGGGGAAAAGCCCGGGGCGCAACCGCTGATCTATCGCAAGATCGGAGGGGCATAATCTATGGATCTTTTATGTTGCCCGGTCTGTCATTCTCTGTTGAAAGAAGAAGAACGGCGCTATTGCTGTCCTTTGGGGCATTCCTTTGATAAAGCGAGACAAAATTATGTAAACCTATTGCAGAGTCAGCGTTCCTCCGCCCGTACCCATGGGGATGATCGGGAGATGGTGGTAGCGCGGCGCGCCTTTTTAGAAAAAGGCTATTATGTAAACCTACGAAACAGATTAGTGGAAAAGGTGCATTTTTACACTTCTAAAAACGCCCCGATCTTAGTGGATGCAGGCTGCGGAGAGGGCTGGTATACTGAGGCGGTAGCCCAAGCCCTGCCCGATTGCACCGCCATCGGCTTTGATATCTCCAAGGATGCCCTGAAATGGGCGGCAAAGCGGCAGGGTCTATCTCATCTGGCGGTGGCAAGCTGCTATTCCATGCCGCTGAAAGACGCGTCCGCGGATGTAGTATTGAATATTTTCTCGCCGCTGGCGGCAGAGGAATATGCCCGCGTATTGAAAAAGGGAGGCCATCTCTTTCGGGTGGTTCCCGATACTTATCATCTTTGGGAACTGAAGGAGGCGATTTATGAAAAGGCCATCCCCAACCGCCCCGAGCCGGAGGAACTGGAAGGACTAACGCTGAGGGAAAAGACCCCCATTCATTATGAAATCACCCTCACCTGCTGCGAGGATATTGAAACCCTCTTTCAAATGACCCCCTATTCCTATCGCACCTCTCCCGCGGATCGGGCAAAGCTCGGCAGGCTGGATACCCTAACCACCCGCGTACAATTCAATCTTTTGGTTTATGAAAAGGAGTAACAGAAATGTTACTCCTTTTGTTCATTGTTACCAAATTGTAATCGGATTGTAACTTGACTTTTTGTGCAAATTGTGCTAATTTGGAATTGAGGAAAGGAGGGATCACTGTGAAACGATCCGTTTGTATCCTGCTATCGATGCTGATTTTAGTAACCGCGCTTTGCTCCTGCGCAGCAGATCCGAAGGAGAATTATTCCTCTATCGGATCCGACGGAATTGACGATTCCAAGGTCGGTCAAGAGACGGTCTACGCACCGGTTACGATCCTTCGCGATACCGCCTTGAAGGTAGAGCAGAGGGAATTCTTCTTTGATTTTGCCCAAGCCCATCGTTTGGATTTCCTGCCGGAGCTTTCCGAAGACGGTCTGCCGAATCTTTCTCAAATGAAATGGTTTGCGGCATATGTCGCTCCCGATGAGTGGATCTCCTATGAAAACAGCTTTGCACTTACCGCTGATACGGTCAACCGTATTACAGAAGATTATTTTGGTGTTACATATGATTTAAATGATCTTACTTATGAACCGATCGTGGTGGACTATAACGGAGAGCGGGTCTTACCTCTGGAGATCGGCTCAATGGTGTCGGAGGTATTTGCCGAACTGATCACGTATCGGGAAGAGGTTGCCGAAAAGGGTCTTACTAAAGTAACCGCGCGCTTTGTCCTGTATAACTACGATGAATATTCCTATCGTGTTCTCTCAAAGGATCATCCGGATGTTTATAATGAGATCCGCCACCGTATTGTAAACGGGCAGGAGGATCAGCAATATGCCAGAAGAATGGTCGAGGTGGTCTATACAACCAGGGACGGATTGTCCATCGAAAAGATCTTATCCCACCGTTCCCAATATCGGGATGCGGAAAAGGGTTTTGTCTCCTATTGAGGGAGGAATAGAATATGAAACGAATTATAATATTGTTAACGGTATGTTTGATGCTTCTTTGCAGTTGCCAATATGCGCCAAAGGTGTGTAAAACGCCAAACGGAACTGAATTTATTCTGCCGGTGGAGAGTGATAAAGCAGATGCACCGAAAGTGACGGTCTTGACCGGCGACGCCGTAACCGATGAATTGCGGGCGCAGTATTTCCAATTCAGTCGCGATTGGAAGACCGAGGCTTTTCCGTTGTTTAATTATGCCGAGGGCAAACTGCCCGAAAAAAATGCTTTGGCTCATTATGCGATGGCCCTGGATGACTATTGGGCGGTTTGGAATTTTGACGGTGATGTAGCCACCATTCGCGGCGATGTAGTGGAAGCGCCGTCGGCAAAACGCTTTGATTATTCTCTGGGCTTTACCGAAGAGGATCAAGTGACCTATGATCTTGGGAAATTGGATCCCGCCTATCGTGTATTTAATTATCGACCGGTGCAGCAGTTGGTGGAATATCGCTCGGTGGAATATGGAGATCATACGATCATTTCGGTTAAGCTTCATGATTTTACGCTCCATTTCTATGAAATAGCAAATGAGCAAGAGATGATCTATCAGGTCGGAAAGCCTTTGATCGGTTATTCCAAAACCATCTATGATCGCGCCAAAACCGAGGGGATCACCCATTATGAGGTGGTCAAAGATTGGATGATCCGCGGCGAGACTGCGCAATTAGGCGAATGGGATGCAGAGGTGGAATATACCTATATGATCCAAGAGGGAAAAGATCCCATCTTCCTTGCGTATAACCGAATTTGGGAAGATAAATAAATAAAAAGAACTCCCTTGGGCAGACCTTCGTAAGGAATAAGCGCCTTAAAATTCAAGATTTTGGCGCAAATCTGTGTTAAAAATACTCGCCATCCGTCAGAGAGCCTTACATTTTATGCCTTGCTTTGCATCCAAACTTTTGAATTTTAAGGTGCGGAGCAGTTTTGAGATACAGATTTTTCGTTCAGACGAGATAAGAAAATCTCCGCAATGCTGACGCATTACGGAGATTTTTTATTTTGTATGGGCGGAAAAGATGCACTTGAAACCGGTTCTTCCTTGCGAAGGGCTGCCCTGTGGGGAGTTCTTTTTTTATAGATTCAAATATTTTTCCAATTTATAGTGCCGGATCATCCGCATAAAGGGGACACCCACCGCAAAGCAGATCACAAACTCGCTTGCGGCTACCTCCAGCACCATAGTGAGCCATCCGCCCCATTCAAAATGCCCAAGGATCATAAAGGTGAGCATGGTGCCGATGATCAGCCCGTTGAAAAGGATGGGCCAGAGAGGGGCCATCAGCAGATGCTTGCTTTTATAGGTTAGATAGGCGGCAATTAAGGTCGCCAATGTACCGAAAAGGGCATCCCAAAGGGTGGAAAACAGCAGATTGGATAAAAGGCATCCGACAGTCACTCCGGGGATGGCCCAGGGGGTGAAAAAAGGAAGCAGGGTCAGAATTTCGGCGACCCGAAATTGGATGGGGCCGAAGGCGATCTGCCCGAAGGGCAGGGTAAATACCACATAAAGGGCGGCGATCAAGCCGGTCAAAACCAGACCTTTGATCGGAAAATGCTTATTCATTTAAAATTCTCCTTAGTAAATATTTTAAGTCCGGGTAGGAATCTCGACGGACTGTATTCAATCAAGAAAGTTTTTCAATACCCTTCTTGATGCGGGCGATGGTCTCGTCTTTACCTAAGAGATACGCCAATTCAACACCGCCGCCGGGGGTGAACTGCTTACCGGAAAGGGCGGTGCGCAGGGGCCAAAGGATCAAGCCATTCTTCACCTCTAACTTGGCAATGAGATCAAAGAGGGCAGTATGGATATTCTCTTGGGTCCATTCGGTGAGCCCCTCCAATACCGGCAGGGTCTCCTTGAGGGAGGTGAGAGAGTTCTCGGGGTTGGTCTTCATCTTCTTATGGGTATAGAGGTCAATATCGTATTCCGGCAGTGCATCCAGAAAATCCACCATCTCGGGGATCTCATTAAGGATCTGGGTGCGCCCCTGCAAGAGGGCGGCCAGGGCATCGAAATCAATATCCTCCCGCTTTACGGTCTCGCGGATAAAGGGCATGGCCTTCTCCTTAAATTCCTCGGCAGGCAGAGCTTTGATATATTCGCCGTTGAGCCAAGCCAATTTCTCGTTATCAAAGATGGCGGGGGACTTGGAAATGCCGGCAATATCAAACTCTTGGATCAACTCTTCCAAGGTGAATTTTTCCTGCTCGCTCTTGGGTGCCCAGCCCAAAAGGGCAATATAGTTGAGAACCGCATCCTTGAGGTAGCCCTTCTTGATGAGATCCTCATAAGAGGCATCGCCGTTGCGCTTGGAGAGCTTGTTTTGCGCATCCTTCATTACAGGGGCGCAATGAACATATTTGGGGATCTCCCAGCCAAAGGCTTCATAAAGCAGATTATATTTGGGGGCGGAGGAGAGATACTCCTTGCCGCGGACCACATGGGTGATGTTCATCAGATGATCATCCACTACATTGGCAAAATTATAGGTGGGCAGACCATCGGTCTTCACCAGAATCTGATCGTCCAGCTCGCTGTTGTCTACCGTGATCTCTCCGTAGATCTCATCGTGGAAGGTGGTAGTGCCTTCGGTGGGGATCTTCTGGCGGATGACAAAGGGAACCCCTGCCGCCAATTTAGCCTCCACCTCTTCCTTGGAGAGATTGCGGCAATGACCGTCGTATTTATGAGGAACCTTGGAGATGGAGTGGATCAGTTTCAGCTCGTCCAACCGCTCCTTATCGCAGAAGCAATAGTAAGCGGCGCCCTTCTCCACCAATTCCTTGGCGTATTCCATATAAAGACCCCGCCGCTCGCTCTGGATATAGGGGCCGTAGTTTCCGCCCACATCGGGACCCTCGTCCCAAACCATACCGGTCTCTTTCATGGTGCGATAGATAAGATCCACCGCGCCCTCCACATACCGCTCCTGATCGGTATCCTCGATCCGCAGAATAAACTTTCCGTTATTCTGGCGGGCGATAAGATAGGTATAAAGGGCGGTGCGCAGGTTGCCCACATGCATATATCCCGTCGGCGACGGAGCAAATCTGGTTCTTACTTCCATAGTTCAAAATAACTCCTTTAAATTTTCCTTTTATATATTAAACTTTTATTTTTAGGTTGTCAAGTTCGATTATTTGTGATATCATAATTAAAAAATTCAAAAGAGGTTTCTCTATTATGGCAGAAAAAACGATTTTCAGCGGAATTCAGCCCAGCGGTATCATTACCTTGGGCAATTATATCGGTGCGGTGCGCAATTGGAGCAAGGTCAGCGATCAGGGCAAGGGCATCTTCTCGGTGGTGGATCTTCATGCTATTACCGTGCGCCAGGATCCGAAAGAACTTCATGAGCGGATCCTTTCCACCTTGGCCATGATCATTGCTGCAGGGGTGGATCCCGAAAAGAATCTGATCTTTATCCAGAGCCATGTTCCTCAGCATTGTGAATTGTCCTGGATCCTCAATTGCTATACCATGTTCGGCGAACTGTCCCGCATGACGCAGTTTAAGGATAAATCCCGTCGCTATGCCGATAATATCAATGCCGGTCTCTTTGATTACCCGGTGCTGATGGCTGCTGATATCCTACTGTATGATACTGATCTGGTGCCGGTAGGCGTGGATCAGAAGCAGCATCTGGAATTGGCAAGAAATATCGCCAACCGGATGAACGGTATTTTCCCCCATCTCTTTACGGTTCCCGATGGCTATATCCCTTCGGTGGGCGCCAAGGTCATGAGCCTGACCCAGCCGGATAAGAAGATGAGCAAATC
>JAZNGR010000179.1:0-8656 GCA_045576575.1 Eubacteriales bacterium | reverse complement strand
AACCCGATTTTTACGGGCCGATTTTCTCCTCTGCTGTGTTAAAATACTCGCAAATCCGTCGGGATTTGCTGCGTTTTGTGCCGTGCCGATGAAAAAATCGGCACCGTAAAAATTCTGCGACCTGAAACGCGCAGGATTTTGCGTGATTTTTGGTACAGCGAAGGCGGCAAGGCCGACGCCTGCCGCCGACAATAAGCCGAAAAGCACCGAAATACTGCCGCTTCAGGCGGGTTCCGATGCTCCTCCTCTGCTTACGTTTTCTTAACAAACATTGCGTTTTTCGGGGGGATATGATAAAATAAAGCAAAAAAGGAGGTGCGGGAATGAAAGAAGCTTATATTGTGTTGAGCCAGACCGGAACGGTGCTCTCCCGCATCCTCAAGGTTATTACCGGCGATGAATATAACCACGCCTCCATCAGTCCCTATAAGGATCTTCATAAAATGTATTCCTTCGGCAGAAGGCATCCCTATAATCCCTTTTGGGGCGGATTTGTGGTGGAGTCCAAGGATTTCGGTACCTTCAAGCGGTTTTCCAAGACTCGGGCGCAGGTCTTGGCGGTGCCTATGGAGGAGGAAAAGCATCAGGCTCTTTCGGCGATGCTGGAGACCATGGCGGCCGACCCCAAAAGATACCATTATAACTATCTGGGGCTGTCCTTGGCCGCTCTTCGGATCCATAAGAAATGGGACAATTATTTTTATTGCTCCGAGTTTGTGAAGGAAATGCTCTGCCGCCAGCAGGTGGAGGGCGCGTTGGAACTGCCGTCGATTATCCATCCTGTTCATTTTTGCGCGCTGCCATCGGCACGCACCATTTATCGCGGGGTGCTGAAAGATTTCAAATAAAAATGAGGCTGTAAAAAACCAATGTTTTTTACAGCCATTTTCTTATATTTGCACTTGGTTTTCCATGGTGCCGTCTTGCAAATAGCCCAAAATATTGGAAACGGTGGTTTCAGCGATGTTGTCCAGCGCCTCTTCGGTGAGAAATGCCTGGTGGGAGGTAACGATCACATTGGGCATAGAGATCAATCGCGCCAGAGTATCGTCGGCAACGATGTGCCCGGAGAAATCTTCAAAGAAAAACTCTTCCTCTTCTTCATATACGTCTAAGCAAGCTCCGCCGATCCGCCGCTCTTTGATGGCGCTAAGCAGCGCCTCGGCGTCGATGAGAGCGCCGCGAGAGGTATTGATGATCACCGCGCTCTTTTTCATTTTGCGGATGGCGGCATCATTAATGATATGGTCAGTCTCTCGTGTTAGGGGGCAATGGAGAGAGATGATGTCGCTTTCGGAGAGCAGGGTGGAAAGGTCGGTATAGGTGACCCCTTCTAAATCTTTGGGGTATTTATCATAGGCGAGAACCCGCATACCAAATCCTTTGCAGATGTCGATGAAGCAACAGCCGATCTTGCCGGTGCCCAATACTCCAACGGTCTTACCGTGGAGATCAAAGCCGGTGAAGTTGTTGAGACTGAAATTAAAGTCGCGGGTGCGGATATAGGCTTTGTGGATGCGGCGGATGGAGGTCAGCAACATGGCGATGGCGTGTTCTGCAACTGCATAGGGGGAATAGGCGGGCACATGAAAGACCGGCAGTTTGCCGCTGGCGTACTTAAGATCCACGTTATTGTAGCCCGCGCACCGAAGGGCAATGAGCCGGACGCCTTCTTCCATCAGCCGGTCGATGACGGCGGCATTGACCGTGTCGTTCACAAAAACGCAGACCCCGTCGCACCCCTTTGCCAGGGCGGCGGTATCTTCATTCAGTTTGGTTTCGTAAAACTTAAAGGTCAGCCCTTGCTCTTTGCCGTAATGCTCAAAAGAGGGGCGGTCATAGGGCTTGGTATCAAAAAAAGCAATTTTCATCATATTTTCCTCCAACTGTAGTTTGTGAAAAACCGCTCCCACTTATGCGGGAGCGGTCTTGTTTATTCTTCAATAAAGTTTTCGGGGCGGAAGGATTTGATGACCCGTTTATTGATCTTTACAGGGTTTTCCTCTTTCCACTTTGCCAAAAGGTCATCAATCTCTTCAGACCGCAAAAGTTCCAAGGTCTCCTGCTGAACTTCTTTGGTCCAAAGCTTCTCGGTGGTACCCTCATAGCGTTTGATAACAGCAAAGGCGGATTCCATTTCCACCACCCGTACTTCCCCTACCGCCATATCCAAAGCGGCGGTGGTGAGGGCTTCATCGTAGCCCCCCTCTTTGCTGATGGTGAGACCGTCTCCATCGGTGCCCTCATCGCCGTAAAGCTGGATCACCTCATCGAAAAGATCCACATCGCTGGGGCGGGTGGCGGTCTCCAGCGCCTCCTCCGCCTTACGCTTGGCGGCGGCGATCTCATCCTCGGTCAGGCTCTCGCCGGTCTGGGCATCGGTCTTATAGAGCAAAAGGGCCTTCACCTGGGCGAAATGCAGGTTATACCAATCCATCAGATCCTTGGGAGAGGTGTCCTTACGGACGCCCTTTTCGCCGAAATAATAATGCACTACCGCGTCTTTTTGCGCGTGGGCATAAAGCTCGGCCTCATATTCCTCATAGGTATAATTGCGCTCCTCCAGAATGGTATGGAAGGCGCTCATGCCGCCTGCCGCTTCCACCGTTTCTTCCAGATCGGTCTTGATATCGTTGACCGCCTCCTCCGAAAGGGTCAGCCCCAATTGCTCAAATTGGATCTCAAAAAGCTTTAAGTTGGTCAGCTGATCGCAGGTGGTATCCACCATCATCTGGGAGAGGGTCTTTCCCTCCTCCACTTCGGTCTGCCAAAGCTCTGCCGAATCCGCCTGGTTGAGGGCGGTGAGGTAATTCTTGCGGGTCAGCATAATGGTGCGGGAATAATCACCCTCGGTGACGATCTTCTCGCCCACCTTGATGGCATAGGCCTCCTTGCCGCAACCGCTGAGCAGAAGCAATAATAATAAAACGCTGATGAAACGAATGGCTTTTTTCATGGCAATCTCCTTTCGTGCATTCTTTTGGTATTATACCATTAAAAATATGGGTTGTAAATAGTTGTATAAAATGCTAAAATAAGTTTTATGAAAAAGAATGAAAAAGTAATCGTGACAATTGAAGACTATACCGATGAGGGCTTCGGCGTTGCCCGCCACGAGGGATATGTATTGTTTATCCCCAATACCGTTGCGGGAGAAGAGGCGGAGGTTTTGGTGGTCAAGGTGGGAAAAAGTTTTGGCTACGGAAAGGTCTTGCGCTTTTTGAAGACCGCTCCCTGCAGAGTGGAGCCGGAGTGCGCTCTTGCCCGCCGCTGCGGCGGTTGCGCCTTCTGGCATCTCTCCTATGAGGAGGAGGCGCGCCTCAAGCAAAAACGGGTGGAGAACCATCTTAAGCGGATCGGCGGCATCGAAACCGAGATTTCGCCGATTCTTTCCGCCAAAAGCCAAACTGCCTACCGCAATAAGGCGCAATTCCCCATCCGTCAGGTGAAGGGGGAGCCCCAAGGGGGCTTTTATGCCGCCGGCAGCCATGGGGTGGTCAGCGGCGCGCCTTGCCAAATCCAGCCCGCTCTCTTTAATGAACTGCTGGAATGGACCCTCGGCTTTATGAAAAAAGAGGGCATCCCCGCTTATGAAGAGCAGGGTTATAGCGGAGTGGTGCGCCATCTGTATCTAAGGCAGGGAGAGGCGACGGGGCAGGTATTGGTCTGCCTGGTGATCAACGGCACCGATTTTAAAGAAAAAAAGCGGTTCGCCCAGGGCATCGCCGAGGCGTTCCCGCAGGTCAAGACCGTTTGCATCAATTATAATAACCGCAATACCAATGTGGTCCTTGGCAAAGAAACCGAGATCGTTTTGGGCGAGGGATTTATCGAGGATCTGCTTCTGGGTAAGCGCTATCGCATCGCCCCTAAGGCCTTTTATCAGGTCAACCGCCGCCAGACAGAGGTGCTGTATCAAAAGGTCATCGACCTTCTGGAGCTTTCGGGCGGAGAGTGCCTCCTGGATCTCTATTGCGGCATCGGCACCATCGGCCTTTCCATGGCAGAAAAAGTGAAGGAACTGGTGGGGGTGGAGATCGTGCCCGAAGCCGTTGAGAATGCCAAAGAAAACGCCCGCCTCAACGGAGTTGCCAATGCGGAATTTTTCTGCGCCGATGCCAAAGAGGCCGCCAAGCGCTTTGCGGAAGAGGGCAAGCAATTTGATTGTATTGTGGTGGATCCGCCCCGTAAGGGCTGTGATCAGCAGACCCTCGATGCCATCCGCAAAATGGCGCCGAAAAAATTGGTCTATGTTTCTTGTAATTCCGCCACCTTGGCAAGAGATCTCAAAATTCTGACGGAGGATTTCGAGATCAAAAATGTAACACCGGTTGATCTGTTTCCGAGAACCCATCATGTGGAAACCGTTGTTCTTTTGGAACGGGCGGCTTCCTCGATATAAATCTCTTTTGAGATTTTCGATATATCTGCGATTCGATATGCGGTTTGCGGCAACAAGGAGGCTTTATGATGAAAAAAAGATGGTTATATTTGATATTCCCATTTATGACATTGATTTTAGAACTTCTGCCCTATGGCGCAGTTTTAAATTTCTCCAATCCGGAAGGGGAGCCTTGGAGAAAAACCTTTTCTTATTTTAGTTTGGTTCCGTTTGGCTATGCAAATTTTGCGCCTTTTTTCACCGCAGTGATCACTTGTATCATTTTGGTATTATTGGTGATTTTCTGTGTTACAGGAAAGAGTCGTTTTGCATTGATTGCAAGAAATATCCTTTGGGTATGTATCGTTTTTTCGTTGGGTCAATTGGTATTTGGCATTCGTTATCTCTCGGTAGTGGGTATGTTGATTACCCTTTCTTTAGGTGCTGAATTATTGTTGTTTTACTTGACCACTAAGAAATGGAAATCCATTTAAAAGAAAGAGAGTGTTTCATTGAAAAATAAAACCCTTGCAACTGTATATGTGCTGCTGGCGGCGGCCCTTTGGGGAACCATGGGGCTGTTTGTGCGCTATTTCTCTGCCATAGGCCTGGGGTCCATGGACATTGTGGCCCTTCGGGTGCTGGTGGCGGCGGTGGCGCTCCCTGCGGTGGTTGGCATTTTAAAGCCCGACGGTTTTCGGGTGCGATGGAAGGATCTTTGGGTCTTTTTCGGCACCGGTATGCTCTCCATCGCCATGTTTACTTATTGCTATTTCAGCACCATTCAAGCCACCTCTATGGGAGTGGCTGCGGTGCTGCTGTATTCGGCGCCGGTGATCGTGGTATTGCTGTCGGCGCTTCTTTTCAAAGAAAAGATCACCTGGGTCAAGGCCGCCGCCTGCCTGATTGCTTTTTTGGGCTGTGTGTTGGTCAGCGACCTGCAGGGTGGCTCTATTCCCGTATCGGCGCTCTTGACCGGTATCCTTTCGGCGGTGGGTTATGCGCTCTATAGCATTTTCAGCCGCTGCGCCATGAACCGTCATTATCATTCCTTTACCATCATTCTCTATACCTTCTGGTTTTCTTTATTCGGCGTTTTGCCCTTTGCCGACCTGCCTGCAACGGTGGAAAAGCTGAACGGAGCAGGCGCCGCGGCTTGGGGTTTGATGGTGCTGATGGGAGTGGTCACCGCCATTCTGCCCTATGCGTTTTATACAATTGGGCTCTCCGGATTAGAGGCGGGAAAAGCATCGGTGATGGCGTCTTTGGAGCCGGTGGTTGCCACGGTATTGGGAATGCTGGTCTTTCATGAGATTCCAAAACCGCTGAGTTTTATCGGCATCATTTTGGTGCTTGCCGGAGTATTGCTTTTGAATTTGAGGGTTCGGAATGGAAAAAAACACACTTCAATTACTCAGTAAATATAAAGGCCCCATTATGGGTTTTGCCGCATGGTGCATTGTATTGTTTCATGAATGGCAGTTGGTTTTTGCCGAAGTGCCGGTGGTGGGGCTTTTGGAATCGGGGCTGAAGAGGATCGGCTTTTTCGGAGTGGATATCTTCTTTTTACTCTCCGGGCTTGGATTGACCTATGCCATTAAAAAAGGAACGTTACTTTCTTTTTATTGGCGGCGGATCAAGCGGTTGTTGATCCCCTTTGTTGCGGTGGGGCTGTTGCGGTTCTGTTTGGAGGATTGGACGCTGAGCCGTCTTTGGCAGGATCTTTCCGGGTATTCTTTTTATACGCGGGATATCTATGCTTTTTTATGGTTTATTCCCGCCATCTGCGCCCTTTATCTGCTGTTCCCGCTCTACTATAAACTCTTTGAGCGGGCGGGGGATAAGATCGCCTTTACTTTAGGGGCATTGGCCATTTGGTTTTGGATCTCCATTTTGGGCATTATTCGCTATGATGCTTATGGATTTACCAATCGGATCCCTGTTTTTTTGATCGGAGTCTTGATCGGTTGGTGGACGCAACATAAAACACTTGTTTTCAAAAAGAGTACATGGGGATGTCTGTGGCTCTTCTTGGTTTTTGGGTTATATCTTTCCCATTTGGTGGGAGTAAAGGGCGCTTATTTGATCGTGCCTGCCTCCAATTGCTTTTTGCCGCCGTCGCTATTGGCAATCTCCGTTTCTTTCCTTTTGGCAAAGGGGCTGGAGCAAATCCATGAGACCCTGGTGGGCAAAGGGCTGATTCGTTTTTTTGGGTTTTTCGGTCTGTTTTCTTTGGAATTTTATTGTGTGCAGGAGTGGTTGGGCGGTTTGCTGATCCCTATGCTGCAAAAGAGCCTGCCCCTGTTTTGGGTGAATATGGTGACCTTGTCTGCCATTTGTGCAGTTAGTTTCGGACTTTATTTGTTCCAAAAATACATTTGGAAAGCAGCAGAATGGATGGTTCAAAAATGCCGAATCTAACCATGAAACCATGTAATCTTTGCCCGCGGCTTTGCGGAGTAGATCGCGCAAAGAGCCTTGGGGCGTGCCGTTCTTCGGACCAAATGAAGATTGCCCGCGCGGCGTTGCATTTTTGGGAAGAACCGCCCATCTCCGGAAAACGGGGGAGCGGAACGGTGTTTTTTTCGGGGTGTAATTTGGGGTGTATCTATTGCCAGAATCGGCAGATCAGCCGTGATGGAGTGGGCAAGACCGTTTCCGCCGAAGAGTTGGCGGAGATTTTTACTCGCCTGGAGCAGAAGGGCGCCCATAATATCAATTTAGTGACCCCGACTCATTTTTCGGTTGCCATTGCTGAAAGTGTTGAGCACTATCGCAAAGCAGGCGGGCGCTTGCCTATTGTCTATAATACCGGCGGCTATGAACGAGAAGAAGTTATTGATTCTTTGAAAGATTCGGTGGATATTTATCTGACCGACTTGAAATATGCCGAAGATCTCTCTGCAGCCCACTATAGCCACGCATCGGATTATCCCGCAGTGGCAAGAACTGCGCTGGAGCGGATGGTGCAAACCGTTGGTGCACCCATCTTTGATGAAGAGGGGATGCTGAAGGCGGGCGTGATCGTGCGGCTTTTGGTGTTGCCGGGGATCGAGCACGAGGCCATGATGAATCTTCGGTATCTCAAAGAGACCTTTGGAGATGAGATCGTTCTTAGTTTGATGAATCAATATACCCCTGTTGGGGAAGATTTGCCGTCGGAATTGCGGCAACCGCTGGCAGATGCCGCCTATCAAACGGTGGTGCGCTATGCCCGTTCTTTGAATTTTAAATATGCCTATATCCAAGAGGGCGAGACCGCCAAGGAAAGTTTTATCCCGCCCTTTTTAGAAAAGGAGTATCAAGAATGAAGATCCTTTGTTTGGGAGATATCGTCTCCGAAGCCGGGCGAATCGCATTGCAAAAGCGTTTGCCGGGCATCAAACAAAAATATCACCCCGATTGCATCATCATCAATGGGGAAAACGGCGCCATTGGAAACGGCATTGATCGTCAAACAGTGGAAGATCTGTTTGCCCTTGGTGCCGATGTCATCACCGGCGGAAACCATTCCTTTCAGCGCAAAGGCGCCAAGGAATTGCATGAAGAGACCGAATGTCTTTTGCGCCCTGCTAATTGGCTTAATAATCCTTATGGGCATGGGGAATGTCGGCTGGATCTGGGTGCTTTTGATCTGCGGGTGATCTCTTTGCAAGGATCCCTTTATATGAGCAATTGCGAAAACCCGTTTACGGCATTGGATCGGTTGCTGGCAGAGAGTACCCCGCGGGATGTAACGGTGGTGGATTTTCATGCCGAAGCCACCTCGGAAAAACAGGCGTTGGCAAGATATGCCGATGGGCGGGTCGCCTTGGTTTTCGGCACTCATACCCATGTGCAGACCAATGATGCTTGCATTTTGCCCAAGGGAACGGGATATCTCACCGATCTCGGGATGTGCGGCTCTCAGCATAGCATCTTGGGGAAAGGTCTTGCTCCTTGCGTGCATAACTTTGTGGATCCTGAGAATCGTATGAAGATCACCGATGGAGAAGCACCGTATATGATCAATGGACTTTTGGCGGAAATCGACCCCAAAAGCAAACAATGTCGATCCATGGAACTAATAAATATCAAGGAAATCAATTGACAAATCCATTGGATTGTGCTAAACTTTCAAAGTGCCGCCGGTGTGGCGGAACTGGCAGACGCCCGGGACTTAAAATCCCGTGGGAAGAGATTCCAGTACCGGTTCGACCCCGGTCATCGGCACCAGAAAAAAAGACAGATTTCGACAAAGAAATCTGTCTTTTTTAAGTCGGATCGTAGCCATGT
>JAZNGR010000178.1:0-3459 GCA_045576575.1 Eubacteriales bacterium | reverse complement strand
GGCTGCAAAAAAGGAAAGCAATTAATTGCTGTCTTAAAAAAAAAGAATTACCCGCCCGATTTCTCGGGCGCATTTTTTTATCTGTTGAAATATAGATGCTTTGTATGATATGATAAAACAAAAAAGGAGAAAATTATGTGCGATAAAGTTTACAATAGTTTTAAAGATTATATTGAAAAAAGAACAGTTGAGGATGTTATGTTGGACTATGGTGAACAAAGAGACGAATGGGAAAATGGTCACAGAGTTGAGACTAATGATAACACAAATACAGATTCAACAATAAAAAACGACTGCTGATTACTGCTTTTGCTTTCCCTCTTTTGTTAATCGCATCACAGGCTGCAATTAAAGAAAGCAAGTAAGTTTTCAAAAGTCAGTATTGATGCGGGTTTGCGGGCGATTTGATCGCCCTGAAACCCAACTAAAATACTGCCTTTTACGAAGCAATAAAACACCCCGTGTTCAATCGAACACGGGGTGTTTTTCCATAGTTTTGATTATTATGTACAAATTAAACTTTAACTATAATGATACTCTCTTTGATGTTGTATCAAAAACTCGCAGGAATTATATTTTTTTGACATTGAATCGACAAGAGTATTATATTTTATGAGATAAAAATGTTCATTTTAATAAAAAATCCTTCCAATTATGCGGGAAACCCATTGTCTCAATTTTGACAACGGGATATTTATTGATTAGCTTTTCTAAATGTTCGACAAAATTTATCCAATGGATATCGTGTAGAACCAAGTGAGAAATGCAAAGTAAGATTCCGAACACACGGATATCGGTTATACCAGCCTCTATGTATTCTTTATATAATCTTGGTCGCTTTGGTATCTTTGCATTGTATAATCGTCCATAATGTGCACATAAATTTCGTACGTATGCTATGCTTTCAATCCAGCTTTCGAGATAAGTATAACCGATCCCATAACTTTGAGCGATTGCTTTTTTATCAGAATTCTTCATGTTTTTGAAGAATTTGGATAATGTTCCAAAACTGAATAATTCCACAAGTGCATACATCGGGATTTTGCCATCACAATAATTGTTGATAAAATTCTTTACAAATGGAGATTTTTCATTGCGACTGATTTCTAATTCAACATCTTCCAAAAAGGATTCGTGATAGTCACGATCAGCAAAGTTTATTGAATACTCATACCCAAGAACACCATATTTGGCAGAAAAATAATTCGCTACTCTACATCTTAAATTGATTTCTATTCGTTCTATTATAGGAAATAGTATCTGCCGGAAATCACAATTGAATTTATATAACTCTACGATCTGATTGAAAGAAATACCATCATAATACGTTCCGTTTTTTGGTTTGAGTCCCAAACTAAATGCTTTTATTAGTCTAAAGTATGATATGTCATTAAGAAGTTGTCGCGCTTCTTTTTCATCTTCAATGTTTAGATTCAAAATTTTGAGATTTTCAATTTGTTCTTCAACAGTGAGAGGCGGTTGCAGTTCTTTTTTACTTTCACATAAAATAGGCATTATTTTTACCTCTAATAAAGAAATGACCCGACGTGGTCCGCATCGTTGAGAGGCGTGTCGGGTTCTGTTATCATTATTATATGAGAAAGTTGCGAAAAAATCAATACTTTTAATAAAAAAATCGTTAAAATAGTTATTTATGTTTATAGATGTATAAGTAAGTCAATGAAAATTCGAAAAAGGAGTTAATTTGTGTTGTCATTTTTCTAATTTGATTGGTGCGTTTTGTGAATGGTATTATAGGCATTAAGGATATGAAATAAGATTTATCCTAAATAAAATGATCCCTCGGAGCAATCCGAGGGGATTTTTTATTGAAAATAATGGCGGAATGGGCTATACTGAAAAGTGAAAGGGGTGGATCGAAATGAAAAAGGTTCTGAAAGGGGCACTTTGGGTGCTTCTTGGTATTTTGGCGATGGTTTTGGTCTATCTTTGCTATGTGTTGTTTTCCTATTCGCGGATCGCGGATCGGCAGGTGCTGGAGCCTGCCCGCGGCGGCGCCGAGTCGGCGCTCTCGGTGGGTGAAACCTATACCGTTTGGTGCCAAAACATTGGCTTTGGCGCCTATACGCCCGAGTTCACCTTTTTTATGGACGGCGGCACCGAAAGTTGGGCAAAAAGTCCTGAGAGCGTAACTGCCTGTGTGGAGGCGGCGGCGAAGCGGGCGGAAGAAGCCGATGCGGATTTTATTTTATTCCAAGAGGTGGATTTTGATTCCACCCGCAGTTACCATATCGATCAGCGGGCCTTTTTAGAGGAGCGGTTTGCCGATTACAGCAGCGCCTTTGCGGTGAATTACCATTCGGCTTTTTTGGCCTATCCCTTTACTCAGCCCCATGGTTCCTCCAACAGCGGCATTCTGACCCTCAGCAAGGCCAACATCACCGCGGCGGAGCGGCGCAGCTTGCCCATTTCCGAAAGTTTCAGCAAATTTTTGGATTTGGATCGGTGCTATTCCGTCTCCCGCATTCCGGTGGAGGGCGGAAAAGAGCTGGTGCTTTATAATGTGCATCTTTCTGCCTATGGGGGCAGCGAAGAGATCCGCACCGCTCAGATGACCATGCTCTTTGAGGATATGAAGGCGGAATATGAAAAGGGCAATTATTGCCTTTGCGGCGGCGATTTCAACCATGATTTCACCGGCGACTCCACCCAACAGCTCAACGGCGGGCAGACGGTGGACTTCGGCTGGGCCCAGCCCTTCCCCCAAGAGCTTTTGCCCGCGGGGATCTCGCGCTGTATGGATTACGAGAACCTGGCCCCCACCTGCCGCAATTGCGATATTCCCTATGAAGAGGGCAATTTCACCATCATTGTGGATGGCTTTCTGATCAGCGACAATCTGCAGGCGGTTACGGTGGAGAATGTGCAGACCGGTTTTGCCTATTCCGACCATAATCCCGTGCGGCTGGAATTCAAATTGAAATAAGGAGAAACTATGGAATATATCGTTTCCTTTTTGGAGGGCATCATTACCTTTATTTCCCCCTGTTTGCTGCCGATGTTGCCCATTTATATCACCTATTTCGCCGGCGGAGGCGAAAAAAGCGCGCGCAAGACCTTGGCGGGGGCGTTGGTGTTTGTGGGCGGCTTTACGGCGGTGTTTGTTGCCATGGGTGCCTTGGCGGGAACCGTCGGCAGTCTTTTGACCAAGTATCAGACGGTGGTCAATATCGTTTGCGGCCTGATTGTGATCTTTTTTGGGCTGAATTTTATGGGCGTTTTTAAAGTGACTCTCTTCCGCGGGGCAAGCCGCGCCATGGATCCCCAAAAGAGCGGATTTTGGGCGGCCTTTTTGTTTGGGGTGGTCTTCTCTTTGGGGTGGACACCTTGCGTCGGCGCCTTTTTGGGCTCCGCCCTGATGCTGGCCTCCCAGCAGGGGCATGTTCTGGAGGGCATGGGCATGCTGCTGTGCTACTCTCTGGGTCTGGGCATTCCCTT
>JAZNGR010000177.1:0-2719 GCA_045576575.1 Eubacteriales bacterium | reverse complement strand
AAACGGCGTCTTTAACCATGTGCCTTACTGGTACAACTGGCAGCGGCGGGAAGTCCGCAAGGAGCTGGAAGCAGGCACCTACCGGCTGGATGTGGATGTGGACATCGCCATGATGGTCAATTACAACGCCATTTACAAAGTGGGAGAGGGCCATCTGACCCATACTGTGGAGGGTTTCCATCTGACCGGCTGCGACGGCAAACTGGACTATACCCAGGGGCCCCTGTCCTGCTACAGCCTGTACGCTGATTATTACTGGTACGAGATCGACGATATGATCTGCATCGGCAATCACGATGCCCTTTACTATTGCTTCCCCAAGGGAGAAGGGGATGTGGTGGCCAAGACCCGCCTGGCAGCGGAGGAACTGTACAAGATGAAGAAAGTCCGCAGACCCAGAAGTGTGAAAGCTGAATAACCTGTACACCCCGGTGAATCCACCGGGGTGCCTTTTTACTTTGTAACGGTGCCCAAAAGTTCCAGAAGCCGGTGGCAATGGGCCTGCTCCTCCTGGGCAAGCTTTCGGAATACGTGCCCATAGAGGGGATCGCCCCGCCGGGCTTCGTACTGGGCAAGACAGCGCATCTCCCGACCGTAGCACCGGCGCAGGACGATCCCCGGGGGATCATCTGTGACGGAAGGCGGGGAGAGGGCAGGTTTTTCTCCGGAGAGCATGGTGTAGATGCCTTTCAGACAAACTGCATGAGCCTGTTCCTGTTGCGCCAGCTGTCGGGCGACGGCCGCCTGGGGCGGCGGCAGATGCCGGGAGAGCTTTTGATAAGTGGCAGCGTCCAGCAGCTCCTCTTCAATGAGTTTTAAGATCGCCTGGCTGTCACCGGCGGGATTGGCACCTTTTACCCGGTCCCAAACCTGGGCGGCCACCTTGGGGTCATAGTTTTTCATGGGCATCCTCCTTTCGGGCAAGTATATGCGCCCGGGAAGGAAAATTTCTTCAGAAAGCATCTTTTCTTTTTCGTTCAAATGTGCTATTATTAGGGAAAGTAAGCGAAGGGGGATTGGATATGCCCAGAACCAGTAATAAGTCCCAGTTGATCCTGGAATTTGTGAATGCCTTTGTGCAGGAAAATGGCTTTGCTCCGTCGGTGCGGGAGATCGGTGCCGCGGTGGGTCTGCGTTCTACGGCCTCTGTCAGCTACCACCTGCAGCAGCTGCAGGAGAAGGGCCTTCTTCAGTCTCCCGGCGTCAAGGGCCGCAAGCGTGCCATTGTCACTGCCCAGCGCCCCGGCCAGATCCCTGTGGTGGGCGTGGTTACTGCGGGCCTGCCCATCCTGGCCCTGGAAAACCAGGAAGGCACCATCGCCTGGGAAGGCGATCCCAGCTGCTTTGCACTGCGTGTCCGGGGTGACAGTATGATAAATGCTGCTATTTTGGATGGGGATATGGTGGTTGTCCGTCCCCAGCAGAACGCCGACGATGGACAGATTGTGGTTGCCCGGATCGGTGACGAAGCCACCGTCAAGCGCCTGCGCAGAAGAAACGGCGAAATTTGGCTCATGCCCGAGAATGATGCCTATGACCCCATCGATGGCACCGAAGCCGAAATCATCGGCCTGGTCAAAGCCGTGATTCGGGAATTATAAGAAAACCAACAGGGACAGTCTGCGTCAAGACTGTCCCTGTGTTGCTGTTCTGTGCTTGGAGAAGATTCTTATGAAAAAGATAATCACATTGGCGTTCATAATTGTTTTTGTGTTGGCATTGTTTGGCTGTGGTAACCAATCACCAGAACGCACAAACGCCATTGAAAGCGATTTGAGAACATACTACGAAATGAGTGATGGCACATGGGAGTGCGATGGGCATACATACAAATATAGATTGGAAATAAAAGGTACAATGCCAAATGCCGCCGCAAGTTCAATATTCGTATATTTGAGCAACATCGAAAACATTTCCTTTGAACAAGCATGGAAAGCGGCGGGACTTAGCAGCAATCTGGAAGACTATTTTGCGGTCGAAGATGCTGTGCTTGTAGAAATGAAAACATATTGACCAATTCCAATTTAATAAACAGTTCACAAAACTTGAATTTACCGTATGTCGGTTATGTTCAGAAAGAGCAAATATTATGGAATTTAACGAAAAATTACAGGAACTCCGAAAGAAGAAAGGACTTACGCAAGAAGAACTTGCAGAGGTTCTTTTTGTGTCCAGAACTGCTATTTCAAAATGGGAGTCAGGCAGAGGATATCCAAACATAGATTCTTTGAAAGCAATCTCAAAGTTTTTTGGGGTAACAATTGATGAACTGCTGTCCGGTGATGAATTGCTGACCATAGCAGAAGAAGATACTAAGCAAAAGGTAAAGCATTTTTTTGACGTGGTATTTGGATTGCTCGATTGCAGTGTTGCAATGTTTTTCTTTCTGCCGTTCTTTGGACAGAAGGCAGATGCGATTATACAGGAAGTATCTCTTTTGTCCCTTACCGAAATTACACCATATTTGAGGACGGCATATTTTGTGGTTGTAATTGGAATGATAGTATCTGGAATTTTAACCCTTGCTCTGCAAAATTGTTATCAAGCATTTTGGGTGAAGAATAAAAGTAAAATATCGTTAGCATTAAATGCAGTTGGAGCGCTACTTTTTATCATTAGTTCGCAACCGTATGCAGCAGCATTTCTGTTCATATTCTTGGTAATAAAGGTGTTAATGCTCGTAAAATGGCAATGATACGAAGAGTATCATCGTTGTGAT
>JAZNGR010000176.1:0-2909 GCA_045576575.1 Eubacteriales bacterium | reverse complement strand
TGTCTTCCTAAGACCGCTTGGCCTCCGACTTCGTTGATGGCCTCGCCGATGCTCTCAATGGTGGGATCAGTATAGAGGACCTCAAAGCCCTGCTCCTCTAAAACTGCCCCGCAGGCATAAACGCTGGGGTGTTCTACTTTGGTCAGAACGACGCGAGTTCCCATCCGCTTGCGGGCAAGAGCACCGCCGATCACCGCGAAGTTATTGGAATAGGTGCCGCCGGTGGTGATCAATACCTCATCCGGAGCGCAATGAAGAGCGCTTGCGATGGCGGTCTTTGCTGCCCGAATCCCTTCCTCAGAGCGAATGGCGGGGGCATAGAGGGCGGAGGCATTAGCAAAATGCTCCTGCTCCTCCTTGGCGATCAGCGCCGTTACCGCCTCATAAGGGCGGGTGGTAGCGCTGTTGTCTAAATAGATCATTTTATACCTCTTAATATGTTAATACCTACATTATAGTACAATTTTTTTATATAATCAAGATTTATTCCATAGAGCGATCATGGCTTTTGCCGTAAGTTCTCCGCCATAGATGGCTTGATCCAAGGTGTTGGCGGCACTGCCGACTTCTAAAAGAAGCGTATAGGGCGTGAAATGGGTATTGAACCGATCCCGCCGCAGATTCACCGGGCGAGAGAGTTCTCCATAGAGAGTGCCCATTTGGCGAGAGAGAGCAAGGGCGTAAGTAAAGTTTTGGCGCCAATGGGGGTGAGTAAGCCCCTTGGCATCGGTGCCGCAAACCGGCATGATCTGCGCTGCCTGCCGCCCGTTCACTTCGGTAACGGGATAGTAATCAATCCCATTGCTGCTGATGGCATCCCGATGGACATCCAATACCACCTGAATGGTGGGGTATTGCTCTAAGATTTTTTCGGCCGCCGCGCGGGAGGTGGTATAGGCGTTGCTGAAATCTTCGTTATAAATCTCGGTCAGATGGATGGTGCGGTAGCCTGCCGCCTCAAAGACGGCCTTCATGGCCTTGCCCACCGCCACCACATTTTGGCTCTCATCGGCGGTATTGCTGATTCCTTCGCGGTTGCGGTAACATTCGGTAGTATGCGTATGATAGATAAGGATAGCCGGTTCCCCTTTGGTAAAGACGGGCATTTCGATAGAAGCGTTTAATTGGGCGCTGATATCATAATCGGTGGCGTTTGCTACCGCGGTGCCGTCAATCTGATGATAGGTACCCGAAAGGGCAGAAAGATTGGCCGCTTTGACCGAATCATCCTCGGGCAATTCCTCTTCCGCCTGCGCCTTGGCAAAATATAAAAAACTTTCGTTTAGCGATTCGGTGAATTCCGGCACCATATAGCGTCCGATTCCCTTCATAATGGGATCGGTATATTTCAAGAGAGTGAGTGTCATCTGCCGCGCCGATTGTCCACCTGCGGTGCGAAGAGTAAATTCCGCTACCTCAGGTAACCACCCTCGCCAAAAGAATCCTCCGGTCAGGCAGAGTGCCGCCGCCAGCAGAATGCTTATCCATTTTTGCACCTTGCGTCACATCCTTTCTTTAAAGGATATGACCGCCCGTTAATATAAATACTTCAAGATTTCTTCGGTGGATAAATTTCCATGGAGGGCTTTATTGAGGGCAAAGGCAATGATCTTGGCGCCCATATCAGTGGCGGCCTCCATTTGGCGGGGGGTGGCAATGAGACTTTCTTCGTAAGGGTGTAATTTTACACCATATTGTTCCCATTCATCCGCCAATACATGGCGGAGCAAAACACGGCAATCCACCACCGTTGGCATACCGATGGAGAGAACGGGGACTCCTAAGGTGGCGGCGGAAATCTCCTTGCGGGCGTTGTCCACCCCGCCGCCGGGGGTCAGCCCCGAATCCGCCAATTGAATGGTCTTGCAAAGGCGCTCCAGGGTGCCGGTGGCCATGGCGTCGATCAGGATCACTGCTTCCGGCTGCAAAACACGGGTCAGCCCTTGCGCCATCTCCGCGCTTTCGATGCCGCTGATTCCATAGACCGGTGCCGCTGCGGCGCTGACCGCAGTATAATGCTCCGGCAGGGGCGAGAGGGGGCGGGTCACCATCAGCCGTTCCACTGTTTTGGCACCCAGGCTGTCGGGGGTGATGTTGGGGTTGCCGATGCCTAAGATCAGAATCCGTTTTTTCTCTCCCAGCATGGTATGGAGTCGCTCCGCCAGAATTTCCGCGATCTCCTCAAAGGCGGGCTCCCCGATCTCATAGGTTTTTTCGGTTTCTAAGGTCAAGTAGCGCCCCATCTCCCGCCCCAGGGCCTCGGCGCCCTCCTGATCCTCAATGATCACCTCGGTAAGGGTGCAGTGCTTCCGTTTTTTTACTTCGTTGCGGATGCCCTTGGGCAGGGCCATTTTCGCCATCTCCAATTGCTCGATCATCAGATCCGATGGAATGTTCAAGCCAATCAACTCCTTTCTCTTTAGTTTTGGCAAAAGAGAAAAAAATAACCACCCTTGCGGGTGGTTATTAAAAAAGATTATTTTTCCAATTGATCGGCAATGGCTTCCAAAGCATCGCATTCATGAAGTTCGATCATGCCCTTATCGCAAAGGGATGCCAACTCGGGGTCAATAGGCAGTTGCGCCAAAACCGCAAGGCCGTTCTTTTCGGCAACCTCATGGACATGGCTCTCGCCGAAAACGTTGATCTTCTTGCCGCAATCGGGGCAGGCCAGATAACTGTAGTTTTCCACAATGCCCAAAATAGGAATATTCATCATCTTGGCCATCTTTACCGCCTTGGTTACGATCATGGAAACCAGATCCTGGGGAGAGGTCACGATGATAACACCGTCAATGGGCAGAGACTGGAATACGGTCAGCGGTACGTCGCCGGTTCCGGGAGGCATATCCACAAACATATAGTCTACATCTTCCCAGATAACATCGGTCCAGAACTGCTTGACAGCG
>JAZNGR010000175.1:0-1864 GCA_045576575.1 Eubacteriales bacterium | reverse complement strand
GATGGGTCACAATATCGTCGATATTGCGGATCACCGTAACCCGCTCCCACCGCTTCTTGACCGTGGGAGGTAAAATCCCCCAGACCACCCGCGGGCAACCAAAGCCATAGCCTTCCATGTGGTTCCTTAAATCAGGACGGTGGAACCAGATGTATTCGTGGCAGAGTACCGCCAACGCCGCTCCGTGGGAATAGCCCACAGTGATGATCTTGCGGATCTTGGGGTCTTTGATCTCCGCTGCGATCCGATCCTCTACCCCCTTCCAGACCTTTAAAAAGCCCCGATGGGCAAACCAGACCGCATCGTTCATTCGCCCATAGGGCTTGGCTGGAAAATCCAGATTGTTTTCCCAATCGGTGGCGCCGTTGGAGGCTTCAAAATAGATCTGCAAAACCGAGCCCAACCGCTCGGTGGCAAAGTCAATATCCCCTTCAATGCGAATGTAGGGAACATTTAAACATCTTTCAAATAAAGCAGATAGTTTCATACTTTATTGTATGAAAACCAAAGAAAAATGCCCCTGAAAAGGGGCATTTTTTGGTGTAAATTTACACTATCTTATGGATTCAATAAAGTTTTCATAAGCATCGTCAAAAGCGGAATAGGGAGAGGGGTTGCCGCCGTTGGTGCTTTTGCATTGATTATCGGAATACTCCTGGCCGATGGCAAAAAGCTCACCGGGAAAAAGATCAACGCCTGCCTCCCGAGCCAGGCGGCAAAAGTCCCAAAGGGGCTCCTTTCCTTGAGCGGTGGCCAATAAAGCCTGCCGCAACACCGGGTCCTTTCGGGCAAGAGCAGTCAGTTCTTCCAATTTCAAAAAGGTGTTCATTTGATCCACCATTCCGGTGTCAGCTCTCCTAAGGAGACCACCGTTCCTTGTTCATAATCCAGCATAATTTCAATGCGGGGATAGTCCTTCGGCATCATCTGTACCATCAATTCCCTGCAGGCCCCGCAAGGCGCGCCGGTCTTGCCGTTTGGCATAATGGCCAGCACCTTTGTAATGACCTGCTCCCCGTTGGTCAGCATATTAAAGATGGCATTGCGCTCGGCGCAGATGCCGAGGGTGGAGCAGGTGTCCACGCAAACGCCGGTATAGATCTTGTCGCTTCCCGAAAGGATGGCGGCGGCAACACCGCCCGCTTCCATGTAATCGGATACCTTTCGCCCGTTTTGCACCTTTTTGGCTTCTTCGTAAAGCTGTGTCCAGATACTGTTCATATCAGTTCCACTCTTTTCTTTCCAAAGAATTCAAATACTGAATGATCGCCCCGAGCTTCAGCGTGTTGAGAGAATAGACCTTCCATTGAGGTGTCTGCCGATAGGTCACAAACTCTGCCTCCCGCAGAACTTTCATATGATGGGAGAGGGTTGGCTGAGTAATGGATAAGCCGGCCAAAAATTCGTAAGAATGAGCCGGCCGCTCCCGCAGCATATTCAAAATGCCCAATCTCACCGGATCACCAAGTACCTTCATACAAGCGAGAAATTCCTGGTCTGTCATCATTTTTTTGCCCCTCCTAAAAATAAGTATCCACATTGATGGCCATCAATGTGGAAATTATATCAATTTTTATGGTATTCGACAAGAGGACAGCGGTTCTCTTACGCTCTGCCCAATCCTTAAAACGATGCTGATGAGCGCATCGACGACCATCGATGTGCCCCAAACCACATCGATGACCATCGATGTACCACAAAACCACATCGATGACCGTCGATGTACCACCAAACCACATCGATGACCATCGATGTACCTCAAAACCACATCGATGACCATCGATGTACCCCAAACCAAATCGATGACCATCGATGTACCACAAAACCACATCGATGACCATCGATGTACCTCAAAACCACATCG
>JAZNGR010000174.1:0-2513 GCA_045576575.1 Eubacteriales bacterium | reverse complement strand
GGGTTCTGGCAAATTACCATAACTTTGCCATGTCTTCTGATGATTTTGCATTTTTCGCAAATGGGTTTAACGGAAGGTCTTACCTTCATTGAAATTACCTCCATTCGTGGAGCCTTACTTGGCTCTCCAGATAATTCTGCCCTTGGTCAGGTCATAGGGAGACATCTCCACCGTTACCTTATCGCCGGGCAGGATCTTAATATAATTCATCCGCAGCTTGCCGGAAATATGGGCATGAATCTTATGCCCTTGTTCCAACTCTACCATGAAGTTTGCGTTGGGCATTGCTTCTACAACAACGCCTTCCACTTCGATCATATCTTCTTTTGACATAGGTCCTCCTATTCGCCCCGATAGGGGGCGAGACTTTTCCAGATCAGGCGGTCCCGCTCCGGCACAGCCGCAAGCGACCCGATCACCTGCAGATGCCTAACGCTTTTGCGCTTTGGATTCGCAAGTTTTCGATGTCTGCCGTCTGCGATCCATACCCGACCCGGTTCAAAATCTTGAATGACAACAAAAATTTTATCTTTTTCCTTACCGGCCGTGACCCGCACGACCGTGCCTTTTGAAACGTCCATATCACACCTGCGTCAGAATATGCGCACAGGTTTCGTCGATGAAATAGGTGTTCTCGTAATGAGCGCTCCATTTTCCGTCCACCGTAGTGACGGTCCAGCCGTCTTCATTACTGATCAGAACCTGATCGGTACCCATATTGATCATCGGTTCGATGGCAACGGTTGCGCCCTTCGGCAGGCGAAGCCCATGGCCTGCTCTGCCGAAGTTGGGCACATTGGGGTCCTCATGAAGGGCCCGCCCGATGCCATGACCCACAAAGTCCTTTACCGGACTGTAGCCAAACTGCATCACATAACTCTCGATGGCGTTTCCGATGTCACCCAGCCTTACATTGGCTTTGAGAATTTTCTCTGCTTCATGAAGGCTATCCCGCGTGACTTGAATCAACTGCATCGCTTCCGCCGAGACATTGCCTACCGGAAAGGTATTGGCATTATCTCCATGGAAGCCGCCGATATAGGCGCCCACATCCACGCTGACGATATCGCCTTCTTTCAGAAGGATCTTCTCAGAGGGGATGCCATGGATCACCACATCGTTGATGGAAATGCAGGCGCTGGCGGGGAATCCGCCATAGCCCTTAAAGGAGGGGATCGCGCCATGGGAGCGGATGTAACTTTCTACGATCCGATCCAGCTCCTTGGTGCTGATCCCGGGGGCAACTGCATCTCCTGCAGCCTGAAGCGCACCGGCGGCAATGGCGCCGGCTTTACGCATCAGTCGGATATCACTATCGGATTTGATGATCATCATTTCAAAAATGCCTCGATCGCTTCAAAGGTTGCTTTGGTGGTCTCGGCCAGCTCTTCGCGGCCTTGCACCAGAACCAGCTTGCCCTGCTCGCCATAGAAGGACTTGAGGGGCTCGGTGGTTTCATGATAAGTGTTGAGACGGTCCAGCACAGTTGCAGGCTCATCGTCCTTACGGATGATCAGCTCTGCCTGGCAGGCGTCGCAATGTTTATTGTCAGTAGAGGGCTTAAAATCTACATGATAGGTCATGCCGCAGGCAGGGCAGACCCGTCTGCCGCTCATACGCTTTACAATCTCCTCATCGGCAACTTCAATGGACAACGCCATATCAATTGCAACGCCCATTTCAGCGAGGGCTTCTGCCTGAGGAATGGTACGGGGAAAACCGTCCAAAATAAAGCCATTGCTACAATCATCTTCCGCCAACCGCTCACGGATCATGCCGATCACAACTTCATCGGGAACCAATTTGCCGGCATTGATCAGGCTTTCTGCCTGCTTGCCCAGCTCAGTTCCGTTATGAATTGCCGCACGGATCATGTTTCCGGTGGAGATGGTAGGGATGTTGTATTTTTTACAAATGTTTTCAGCCTGCGTGCCTTTTCCGGCACCGGGCGCACCTAAAAGAATAATCTTCATATCGCGCACCTATTCCTTATTCCAGGAAGCCCTTGTAGTGACGCATCAGCATCTGGGATTCCAAAGTCTTCACGGTTTCGAGAGCAACACCAACTACGATGAGCAGGGTGGTACCACCGATTGCAACGGAAGAGAGATTGGAATTGATCATTGCCAGGATATTGGGCAGGGCAGAGATCAGACCCAGGAAGAGCGCACCGATCAGGGTGATCCGGTTGAGGCTCTTGGTAATAAAGTCTGCGGTGGGCTTGCCGGGACGGATGCCCATGATAAAGCCACCGTTCTTCTTCAGGTTGTTTGCCACTTCAACAGGGTTGAAGGTGATAACAGTGTAGAAATAGCTGAAGAAGATGATCAGCAGGAACATCACCAAGGTATACAGCCAGCCGCCAACATTGATGGCTTCAACCACAGCATTGAACCAAGTTTTCTTCAAGCCGGGGAAGAAGTTTACAATGGTGGGGGGCAGCATAACAAAAGACTGAGCAAAGATGATGGGCAGAACGCCGGTCATAAAGTCGGAGGCCAAAGCGGTCTTAG
>JAZNGR010000173.1:0-2613 GCA_045576575.1 Eubacteriales bacterium | reverse complement strand
TTTGCTGCTTCTTCTAAATCGAATAGTGCAACATATAAGAGTTTTCTAAGTTTTGTTTCAAATTCACAGACAAGAGGGTATAAACGATTAACAAACTCAATAGACGCCTCATTACGCAAAACATAATATTTTACCTTGTTGGAATCGAATATGTCCTTGATGGTTTGGAAAATTTTCGATAATGTTTCGGCGCTTTCTACTGGCGAACTTTTATATTCAATTGTCAATATGTAATTGTTGACACCTGAAAATTTTTTACTGTTTACTTTTACAGTCCCGTTTTTCCCTCTTTTAGGGAGTTTTCCTCTTATTAGCTCTGTATATTTAGAATCCTCAATAATGTACTCTAAAATCATTTTTATTTCCTCACCCATTTTAAGTTACAAAAACATTTTAACATATTTCGACAAGGGAATCAATAAATAGAAAAACATTTCATTCTGTTGCAGTATACCAATTGTACGGATTTTGAGTTCACACATCGCAAAAAGAAACCTCCTTTGCTACAATATAAGCAAAGGAGGTAAAACAATATGGGAAAATTCATTGAAGCGTTTTATTACGGCAATCTCGATCCGTAGGCGCGCAGCGTCAACTAATATAATGGTAGAAAAACTCATGCAAGTATGGTATAATAACCTCAAATCAAAAGCGCATGGGAGGTCCGACAATGAAAAAGACATTGATCGTAGTCGATATGCAAAACGATTTTATTGATATGGCATTGGGCACCAAAGAGGCGGTGGCCATCGTCCCTAAGGTTAAGGCGAAGATAGAGGAATATGTCCAAAACGGCGATGAGATTATTTTTACAAGAGATACCCATTTCGAAAACTATCTCGATACAACGGAGGGCAAGCATCTTCCCGTTCCCCACTGCATCAAGGGGACAAAAGGTTGGGAAATTGCCGACGGTCTTTACGTCGAGGGCGCAAAAATCATTGATAAACCCAACTTCGGCTGGCCTCATTGGAATGAAGAAACCTTTGAGTGCGTGGAGCTAATCGGTCTTTGCACCGATATCTGTGTGGTTTCCAATGCGCTCATCATTAAAGCAACCTTCCCCGACGCGCAGGTGAAAGTGGATTCCGCTTGTTGCGCCGGTGTCACCCCCGAGAGCCACGAGGCTGCTCTAAAAACCATGCAAATGTGTCAGGTGGAAGTGGTGTAAATGATGAAGAAAGTATATGAAAAAAGCGAACTTTGGTTTGCGCTTGCTTGGATCATCGCCTATTGTGTCCTTGCGTCTGTTGGGGATAATCTGTCCAGTAATATCGGCGTTTTAAAGGCCGTAACATTGCCAATTTTAATTGCTCTTTCCGTGATTCTTTACCTGTTCGTAAAGAAAAACGGACTCGATGAAAAATACGGCTTGTGCAAACCGCAAGGATCAGCATCGAAAATGCTATATTACATCCCGTTGATCATTCTGTTAACCGCCAATTTTTGGTTCGGTTTTAAGCTGAATGCATCGCCCCTCGAAACGGTGTTGTATGTTTTATCGATGTTTTGCGTCGGATTTTTGGAAGAGATGATATTCCGCGGATTTCTGTTTCAGGCTATGGCGAAAAACGGCGTGAAATCGGCAATCGTCGTTTCAAGCGTGACGTTCGGTATCGGTCACATCATCAATCTTGTCAACGGCTCCGGCGCCGAGCTTTTACCCAATCTTCTGCAGGTTATCTATGCTGTTGCCGTCGGCTTTGCGTTTATGATGATCTATTACAAGACAAAAAGTTTGCTCGTATGCATCGCCACCCATAGTTTGTTTAATGCGGCAAGTGCTTTTGGCGCAGAGGCGGCAACAACGACTCAAACGATCATTTCCGCCGCCCTGATTGCTCTCATCGCCGCCGCATATGCCGTATATATCGCGGTAATGGTTAAGGATAAAGAGGATATACTATGATAAAATTCAAAGGATGTTTTTTTATGTTGCTGATATCGTTATCTCTGTTTGGTATAGCCGCTTGTTCCAACGGCGGCGCCAATTCGTATGAGCAGATCACGCCTGAACAGGCAAAGACGATGATGGACACCGAAAAGGACTTTTATCTAATCGACGCCCGCACCGCAGAAGAATTTGCCGAAGGGCATATTGCGGATGCCATCCTCATCCCCGAATACGAGATCGCCGACCGCGCCGAAAAGGAACTGCCCGATAAGGATGCACTGATTCTCGTCTATTGCCGCAGCGGCAGACGGAGCAAAATCGCTTCCGAAGAACTGGTCAAGTTCGGCTATACCAACGTTAAAGAATTCGGCGGCATCATCGACTGGCCGTATGAAGTTGTAAAATAAGGAGCGCACTATCGCAGCATAACATGAGAAAAGCCGAGCAGAGCGTGATTTGCGCTCTGCTCGGCGAATTGTCTTTATTTCATTCTCTTTACAAAATGGAACATTTCATCAGGGCCTTCGTTCGGGTCGTGTTCTTCGTCGTCCGGCATTGAGTGCGAAGATTGAAAATGCTCGCACCAGAATTCGTCGATTTGAAAACCGCATTTGTTGACGTAGAAATGGATATTCCGTTTTTCAAAATACGGGGTGCAGGTTTCCCACACTTCCGTTTCGGGGTGGAGGGCTTCCACTGCCTGCCACGCACAAGTCGGA
>JAZNGR010000172.1:0-2966 GCA_045576575.1 Eubacteriales bacterium | reverse complement strand
AGATTTCACCTTCAGCTATGAGGATGATACCACCATCACCGAGAAGATCGAAGCCATCGTGAAGAAGATCTACGGTGGAAATGGAGTCAACATTCTGCCCGCTGTGCAGAAGCAGATCGACCGCCTGACCGAGCTGGGTTACGGAAATCTGCCTGTATGTATGGCAAAGACTCAATACAGTTTTTCGGATGATCCCACCAAATTGGGCGCGCCCGAAGGCTTCACCGTAACGGTACGGAATATCAAGATTTCCGCAGGCGCCGGCTTCATTGTTGCTTTGACCGGTGAGATTATGACGATGCCCGGTCTGCCCAAGCGTCCTGCAGCAGAGCGGATTGATGTAGATGAAAACGGTGTGATTACCGGTTTGTTCTAAAAAAAGAAAGCCTGAGTATCTCAGGCTTTCTTTTTTTGTCGGTATTCTTTGGGGGTCATTCCCCGGATACTTAAAAAGCATCGGTTGAAGGTACGGGTGGAATTGTAACCCACCGCATAGGCGATCTCGGTGATGGACATTTCTCCGTGCTTCAGCAGTTCGCAGGCGCGGCGAATACGAAGGGAATTGATATAATCGCTGAAGCTGATATGCAAACGCTTGCTGAAAAGATGAGAAATATAATAGCGGCTGATATGGAGGGAATCGGCAATGGTTTGAAGGGAAATATCATTATCGTAGTTTTCATAGCAATAATGAATGATATCCTTTGCCAGGTCTACATCGATTTTTTTCTTGGGGATCAATTTCAAATTGCGGAATAATTCGCTTAAAAGAATCAGCGTTGCCCCGCGAAACATCGGCTCGGCAAACTCACTCTTGTCTTTTCGGTATTGAAAGAGAGCGTCGATGGCACCTCGGATATAGGGATTGCTCAAGGCATTTTTAAAGAGAGGTGTTTCGGGAATGTATCGCTTAAATAAATCCTTATATTCAGGGCAGGCGTTAGGGGTGATCGCAATGACCCTGGCATCCATTTTTTCGGTTTGATCAAGATAATAATGGATCTGATTGGGAAATGCAATAAAGAGATCCCCGGCCTGCAGGGTTACTTGGGAATTGTCTGCAATGCATTCGGAGATTCCGTCATATGCCACGATGATCTCAAGGTGGCTATGCAGATGGGGGTCGGGAGATAGGCTTTTTGTGATCACTAACTGATAGGGTTGATTCTTATTTTCAAAATGAAAATACATAGCGGCCTCCTGAAGATGCAGAGCAATATTTGTCTCATTTTTCCTATTGTTGACTTATATTGTACCTTGTTTCCGGTTAAAATGCAAGCAAAAAGTCTAAGGCGGTTTTTTCTTGCGAAGGGGCTGCCCAGTTTGGTTTTATAGTTTGATAGGGATCTTTTGATCAATTTCCATACTGTCGGGGGTGACAATGCAATCATATGCCAGAATCGTTACCCCTGCGGCATCGGCTTCACGCAAGGCTTCTCCAAAGGCATGATGGGTCTCATCGTTGGGTCGAAAGAGAACAATCTCTTTCATTTGAACCACAAAGAGGATATACGCATCATAGCCCTCCTTTTTGCATTGGATCAGTTCCCGAATATGCTTGATTCCCCTCTCGGTGGGTGCATCGGGGAAGAGGGCGACGCCGTCTTTTTCAAGGGTTACGCCTTTGACCTCCATAAACGCTTTTTTACGGCCGTCTTCAATATAGAGATCAAAGCGGGAGTTTCCATAGCGGACCTCCCGCCGAATGGAGGATTTTTTTGGAAAAAGTTTGCCCTTTTTCAGCCATTCTTCTGCGGCGGCATTGGGAAGCTGAGAATCCATATTGATCAGCAGAGGCGGGGCGCTTTCCCGCTGTTTTTCCACTGCGATCAGATCATATTTGGTTTTGCGATTCGGATGATCGGAAACCGAGAGGTAGACCTTGCAATCGGGGGTCAGCAATTCTTTACATCGGCCGGTGTTTTTAACATGAACCGTTTCTTCTTTTTCATTGATCAAAACTTTGGCAATGAAACGGTTGGGGCGACTGATAAATCGCCCCTCTATAATCTTTTTATACTTCATGGGATTGGCGTTTTAAGAGCATTTGCTCGGTCTTGAGGTGTTCCTTGGCGGCAATATCGTCCATGATCTGGGCCATAAACTTGGAAATATCGCTGTTTTCACTGTAATCCGCAGGGGCAAAAAGGTTGATCCGCCCATCGTTGTAAAGCTGATAAACGCGGCTTCGATCTCCTTTTTCAGGATCGAAAACGCCGATGGAATAACCGCCGCGGCTCTTCACCAAGCGCATACAGGGGATGTCGGTTGCGCTGTCTCCGATGTAAACAATATTTCCGTAAGGAATGTAGAGCTCTTCGTCGGGCATAATGTCATTGACCCGTTCATCATATTCTTCAAAGAGCCCTTTGGCAATGCGGAAAATGAATTGAGTCTTATTGGTATAATTTACCGCTTGGGCGGGCCAGATGGCGGTACCGTCGGTAGAATAGAGATAGGTGGAGGCATAGATGCGCTTGAAATATTTCGAAATGGCACTGCCTTCGATGGTTTCCTTCAAGCCGGAAGAGATGATGTAGTGCTCTAATTCAATGCCTTTTTCGGCGGCGATTTGATTCATTCGTTCAAACCAGCTTTCAACTCCGTTATACAGCGGAACCTGCGCGCCCACCTCCCGAAAATACTCCCGCTTGATGGAGCGGCCGGTAAATTCGGAATAGCGGATCAATTGCCGCATCCAGGCAAGATTCTTGTCCATCAGGTTTTCCCTTGCCAATTGATCGGATTCTGCCCAGAATTTTTCTTTTTCCACTCCGAAAGAGGGAATCAAAGTAAAGGACTGCATATCATCGGGGGAGAGGGTCTTATCAAAATCATAGCAGATAGCCATGCGGATCTTGCGGTTTTTTAAATCCTTCATTGGTTTTCCTCCTTGGTGTAATGCTCGATCAAGCCTTGGCATCCATCGTAAACATCGGTAAAGGTGTCATCAAAATTGCCGGTAT
>JAZNGR010000171.1:0-1803 GCA_045576575.1 Eubacteriales bacterium | reverse complement strand
TATCCGAGGCGCTCAGTACTAATTTCGGCTGGATCTTGTTCATGGGAGTGGCCGCAAGAGTCTGCAAAAAATCATGAACGATTTTGTTGCCGCAATCCGATAAAAATTCCGGCATAAAGGAGAGGGAAAAGAATTCGATCTTTTCCCCAACGGGCACAATATAGTGGGGAATGTTGGGAGGCAAAAGAAATACATCCCCTCGGGTGAGCAGGGCCTGTTCCTCTTGCAGGTGATGCACCAGATCCCCTTGGGCCACAAAATAGATCTGCTAATAATCATGACTATGAAGCTTTAAGGCTTCGGTAGGGGCTTCAATACGAGAAATATGAAAGTTCTTGGTAGCGTTTTGATAATAAGAAAGAACGAATTTTTTAATGTCCAAAATTCTCACCTCATTTCACATTATAGCAAAAAAAGATAAAAATGCAATCAATTTTGTATTTTTTGCAATTAAATATTTCTTGTTTCGTGATACAATGGTGATAGAAAATCAAGGAGGAGTAGAAAATGAAAATTGTCGCATTAAACGGACTTTTGGGTTACGGTTACAGCGAGGAATCGCTGGAGAAAGCATTTTCCGAAAAGGTAGATTACCTTGGGGTAGATGCCGGCTCTACCGACCCAGGCCCTTATTATCTGGGAAGCGGAAAATCCTTTACGGACCGTGGCGCAGTCAAGCGTGATCTTGCCCTGGCCCTTCCCAAGGCACTGGAGCACAAGGCTCCCTTTATCATCGGAACCGCAGGAGGAGCGGGAAGTGAGGTGCATGTAGCCTGGCTTCGTGAGATCCTTTTGGAGATCGCCTCGGAAAAGGGACTTTCCTTCCGTCTGGGCGTGGTCAAGAGCGATGTGAAGAAAGAATATGTGCTGGAAAAATTCCAACCGGGAAAGCTTGTGGAAATGAGCGAAAATCTTCCCGTCAGTGAAGAGGGAATCCTCAAGAGCACCCGCATCGTCAGCCAGATCGGTGTTTCTCCCATTCTGAAGCTTTTGAAGGAGGGGGTCGATGTGATCCTGTGCGGCAGAGCCTGTGATACGGCCATTTATGCCGCTCCCTGTATTTTTAACGGCTATGATGAGGGCCTTGCCTTCCACATGGCCAAAATTATGGAATGCGGCGGTATGTGCTGTGAGCCTGTGGCCGCTGCCGATGTAATGCAGGGCTATATGTACGAGGATTATTTCGAGCTTTGCCCCGCCAATCCTGCAAGAAGATGCACCGTAGACCGTGTGGCCGCTCACACCCTTTACGAGCAGTCCAACCCCTACCTGATCTTCGAGCCCGACGGCTGCGTGGATCTTTACCATTCCAAGTTTGAGCAGGTGAATGAGCGTACCGTCCTTGTCAGCGGATCCCGCTTCACCCCCGCCAAGGAAAAGACTCTGAAGCTGGAGGGCGTCAAGTGCTCGGGCTACCGCACCATTTGCCTTGCCACCATCAACGATCCCGAAACCGTGCGCCGCATCGACGAGATCATCAATACCGTCAATGACTTCGTCAAGGAAAATACCAAGGAAACTCTGCCCGAAAATTCTTTCCGTGTGCTCTATAAGAAGAGCGGAGGAGGGGAGTCCAATCTCGGTATCACCATTGATGTAGTGGGCGATACTCAGGAGATTGCCGATACCGTTTGTGCGCTGGTGAGAAGCCGTATGCTTCACTGCGACTACGAGGGCAGAAAATCCTCCGCAGGAAACCTTGCCTTCCCCTTCTCTCCCTCTGATATTCATGTTGGTCCCGTATATGAGTTCAGCGTGTTCTGGCTTGCCAAGGTGGAGGATCTTTCCGAAACCGCAGACATT
>JAZNGR010000170.1:0-1993 GCA_045576575.1 Eubacteriales bacterium | reverse complement strand
ATATTTGAATATGTTTATATAAGAAAGGAGATTTTTATGGAAATCCTAAAAATTGCGTGGGATTTCTTTCAAACGGAAATCCTCGGTATGAGTTGGCTGAACCGACTCATAGGAACAATACTCAATGCTTGTGGATTGGATACCACAAGCAGAATCGGCGGCAGCGTTCAGTTCTTCATTTACGATACCATCAAGATCATGGTGCTGCTGGGTGTTCTCATCTTGATTATCTCGTATATTCAAAGTTATTTCCCGCCGGAGAGGACAAAGAAGATCCTCGGCAGATTTCACGGCATCGGCGCAAACATCATCGCCGCCTTGCTCGGTACGGTAACGCCGTTCTGCTCCTGCTCGTCGATACCGCTGTTTATTGGTTTTACAACTGCGGGACTGCCTCTTGGTGTCACCTTTTCGTTCCTCATTTCTTCCCCGATGGTCGATCTCGGCAGCCTTGTATTGCTTATGAGTATTTTCGGTTGGAAAGTTGCACTTTTGTATGTGGTATTGGGACTTGTGATCGCCGTAATCGGCGGTACATTGATTGAAAAGTTACACCTTGAAAACCAAGTGGAAGACTACATTCGAAATGGTAAATCCCTCGATCTGCCGCAGGAAGAACTGCATTTTCGTGACCGTATGAAATATGCTGTCGAGCAGGTGGTTTCCACCGCAAAAAAGGTTGTTCTTTATGTGCTTATAGGAGTGGGCATCGGTGCGATCATCCATAATTGGATTCCGGAAGATATTATCGTAACGGTGCTTGGCGGGAACAACCCCTTTGGCGTTATCCTCGCAACTGTTGCCGGCGTACCGATGTATGCAGACATCTTTGGTACGATCCCTATTGCCGAAGCCCTGCTTGCAAAGGGCGCTTTGTTGGGTGTTGTCCTGTCTTTTATGATGGGTGTTACCACACTTTCTCTGCCGTCAATGATTATGCTCCGAAAGGCAGTAAAGCCGAAGTTGCTGGGCATTTTCGTTGCAATTTGTACGATGGGTATTATCCTTGTGGGATATTTCTTTAATCTTATTCAACCGATGATTTTATAAAAGGAGGAAAAGGATGAATATTAAGATTTTGGGAGGCGGCTGTACTTCCTGTGAAAAGCTGTATGAAAACACCAAAAAGGCAGTAACGACTATAGCACTTTCGGCGGAAGTGGAATACATCACCGATATGGAAAAGGTGATGGAGTACGGTGTCATGCGTATGCCTGCCCTTGTTGTCAACGAAAATGTGGTGTCTATGGGTAAAGTCTTAAAGGCGGCAGAAGTTGAAAAAATCCTTCATAAACTGGGGTATTGATATGAAAAAGAAAGTAGCCTTTATCTGCGTACACAATTCCTGCCGCAGTCAGATTGCTGAAGCCTTTGGAAAGCATTTGCGAGGTGACGCGTTCGACTTTTACTCGGCAGGCACGGAAACCAAACCGCAGATCAATCAAGATGCTGTTAGGCTGATGAAGCAGCGCTATGGTATTGATATGGAACTAAGGCAGTACAGTAAAACCATCGAAAAAATCCCCGTGCCCGATATTGCAATCTCCATGGGGTGTGATGTGGGCTGCCCTTTCATCGGCAGAGCCTTTGATGATGACTGGGGCTTACCCGACCCGACTGGGAAGGGTGACGATGCATTTATTGCAGTGATACAGCAAATCGAAGAAAAAATACGGCAGCTATAAGAAAGACCTCAACCCAAGTGGGTTGAGGTCTTTTATGCGGTAGTAGAAAGAAATGATAAAGAATTTACCCTTCATTGGGCATCAGCAATACCCGAGCCACTTGGATTTCACCCGATGCCAAGCCCTCCAACTGCGCCTTCACATCGGACAAGGGCGCAGTTTTCAGTGTGTAGAGGGAGGTATCCAGCCGTCCCGGGCAGATGAGGCGGAACAGGGTGAGGATCTCTTCCTTGGTGTAGGTGAAAGACAGCTTGAAGTCCAGTTGCCGTGGGCCAAGGGCTGCGCTGACGAAGGGATAGGGGCGGTTA
>JAZNGR010000169.1:0-11414 GCA_045576575.1 Eubacteriales bacterium | reverse complement strand
GCGCCTTTTACCCTCAGCAAATCCGATGATGAAATCGAGGTGAATCCGACTCTGGATTATCTTTTTAATCAGAGCTACGGGATTGATCTGCCGGAATTTGCAATTGGTTTAGATGAGTGCATTGAGATTTGGGGCGGGAATACGGTGCAGGTGGAAGGTGCCAAGGGAATCCATACCTATGAAAAGGAAACAGTTAAGATCCATATGAAAAAACATCTTTTGGTCATCCGCGGTGAGGGATTTGATCTTGCTCATTTTGGAGAGAATACCTTGCGGGTCACCGGAACTTTGAAGCAAATCGAATGGGAGGCGAAGGGATGAACGATTTTCTCGGCTTTTGGCAGGGGCGTTTAGAGGTTGAGGCAACGGGCGGTCAGATAGAGCAGTTTATCAACCTGCTCCATCGCAATCAAATTGCGCCTCGTAAGCTTCGCCGTACCGAAGACGGCACCTTATATTTTTTGCTCCCTAAAAAAGATTTTAAACGCCTGCGTTCTCCTGCTTTTAAGACGGCAACCCGCTTGCATATCCGCAAGAAAAAGGGACTTTTCATGTTGATGCGTCCTTTTCGCAAACGCTGGGGACTGGTGGTGGGTCTGGCGTTCTTCTTGGGGTTGATTTTCTATAGTTCTTGCTTTATTTGGCGGGTCGAGGTTATCGGTTGCGAAGAAACTTCCTATACGCAGGTTGCGGCAGATTTAGAAGAGTTAGGTCTTTATATCGGTTGCAGTCGTCGGATTGATGTGGGAATGATCGAGAAGCGCTACCTGATGGGCAATGAAAAACTTTCCTGGATGTCCATTAATATCAGGGGTACCACTGCCTATGTGGAGGTGCGAGAAAAAGGAATTCATCCCAAGGTGGAAGATCTTTCGATTCCCACCAATATTTTTGCCACGCGGGACGGCGTGATCGTTTCTATCGCCGATTATGGCGGCACCCGACAAGTACAGGTAGGGGAGCCGGTTGCGGCGGGAGATCTTCTGGTCAGTGGCGATTGGACCGATAAATATGGTGTGCGTCGCCTGTCCCATTGTATTGCCGCTGTTTATGCTTCTACCAAGCGGGAAACGGTCGTTTCGGTGCCACTGAACGAGGAATTGCGGATCAAAACCGGAAAAAGCCGGCATTTTTTTGAGATTTCTTGCGGGAAGTTGAAGTTTCCTCTTTATTTTAAGAAAAAAATATCTTATAATAAAGAATGTGATATAGTGACCAAAGTATACCCTTTGAAAATTGGCGCCTTTGCATTGCCTGTTTCTTTTTCGGTAATCAAAGCAGACGAGGTAGAATTTCAATCCGTCCACCGATCTGCCGAAGAGGCGCGGGAACTGGCGTTGGCGCAGTTGGGGTTTTATGAGACCGATCGTCTATCTTCGGTAAAGGTCACCGAACGTAACCTGATGGAGCAACTTTCGGATACGGAATTAAAAATAACCGCAATTTACGATTGCGTGGAAGAGATCGGCTATGAACAGCCGATTGAGGAGTAAGAATGCAAAAATTGTTTGAAAACCCTGAAATTGCCTTGATCCCGGTGGTCTTCGGTCCTTATGATGAGCATGCAGGCATCTTGGAAAATGAATTGGATGTTCGTCTGATCAATCGAGGTGAAAATCTGGTCATTACCGGTGAGGAACCCAATGTGGAACGTGCGGCGGTGGTTTTGGAAAACCTCTTCGCCTTGGCGGCGAGAGGGGAGCAGATCGACGTGCAAAAAGTGCGCTATCTCATCAACCTTGCAGGGGAGGATACCTCCTGCAATGTAGTGAAAGCGCTGGATGAATGTATTTGCATCACCACTCGCGGTAAGCCCATCAAACCGAAGACGATCGCTCAGAAAAACTATGTGGCGTGCATCAATAAAAATGTGGTAACCTTCGGAGTGGGTCCTGCAGGTACCGGAAAGACCTATCTTGCGGTGGCGCTGGCGGTCTCTGCCTTGAAGAATAAGCAGGTTTCTAAAATTGTATTAACTCGACCTGCAGTGGAAGCTGGGGAGAAACTGGGCTTTTTGCCCGGAGACCTGCAAAATAAGGTGGACCCTTATCTGCGCCCCCTTTATGATGCACTTTTTGAGATGCTGGGTCCCGATACAGTGGCGGGCTTGATGGAAAAGAATATTATTGAGATCGCGCCTTTGGCCTATATGCGGGGCAGAACGTTGGATAATAGTTTTATTATCTTGGATGAAGCCCAGAATACCAGCATTGAGCAGATGAAGATGTTCCTGACCCGTTTTGGTTTTAATTCCAAGATCGTGGTTACCGGAGATCCTACCCAAATAGATTTAGACGGTAAGCCTTCGGGCTTGATGCACGCGCTGCGGATCTTAAAAGAGATCGAGCAGATCGGTATTCATCAATTTGAGAAAAAAGATATCGTTCGCCATGCACTGGTTCAAAAAATCGTTGATGCATACGAAAGGAAGCAAAATGAAAGTAATCGTAAATCAGGAAAGTGACCTTCATCGGGCGCTGATCCAATCTGCCGCCCAAGCGGCGCTTACATATGAGAATTTTGAGCGGGATTGCGAGATTGAGGTGTTGTTTGCCGATCTTGAGGAGATGCAAGAAATCAACGCTGAGCAGCGGGGAATTGATCGCCCCACCGATGTACTCTCCTTTCCCATGGAAGAGGATCCGTTCAATGGGGAGGAAGACCCGGAGACCGGAGCGGTCTTTTTGGGAAGCATGGTGCTCTGCCTTCCCAAGGCAGAGGCTCAGGCGGAAGAATATGGTCACTCTTTGGAACGAGAAGTCGCTTTTTTAACGGTTCACAGCGTTTTGCATCTCTTGGGCTATGATCATGAATTGGGTGAGCGGGAAGAAAGCGAGATGTTTCAAAAACAAGACGCGATCTTAAAAGAAATGGGGATTTCAAGATGAGAAGTTTTGCCAAAAGCTTTTTATATGCCTTTCGAGGCATTGGATATCAATTGGCGTATGAACGCAATTTTCGCATCCATTGTTTTGCAGCGCTTACAGTACTGTTGCTCTCCTTTTTCTATGATTTTTCGTCGGTAGAATGGGCGCTTTTGGTATTACAGATTTGCTTGGTCATGGGGGCGGAGAGTTTGAATACCGCCATCGAACAAACCGATAATAAAATCACCAAAGAAAAAAGCCGTCATATTCGCAATGCCAAAGATACCGCCGCTGCAGCAGTGTTGATCTTTGCCATTGGTTCTGTTGCGATCGCTTACTTCCTTTTTTGGGATCTTTCGGTCATCGCAGAGATTTTGGCATTTTTCAGCGTTTGGTATCGGGCGGTGCTGTTGGCATTGTATGCTGCCCTGATTTTGTTCTTTGTATTCTGTAAAAAAACCTATAAGAAGGAAAAGTAAAATATCATGTCAACAAAAACAGTTTTCGCAACCTTAATGGGTCGACCCAATGTGGGCAAATCCACCCTTTTAAATCAGATTATCGGAGAAAAGATTTCCATCGTTTCGCCCAAGCCTCAGACTACCAGAACGCGTATTACCGGCATTTTCACACGGGAAGAAACGCAGTTTATCTTTTTGGATATGCCCGGCTTTATTGTGGGCAAAAGCGGGCTGGGGAAGCGGATGGAACAAACCGTCAGCGAATCGGTGGAAGAAACGGAAATCGCCCTTTTTGTTGCGGAAGCCAAGGCACCCAATGAACAAGAGAAGAAGATGCTCTCCCGCTTGCGCGAGATGGGGATTCCTGCCATTTTGGTGCTCAATAAGATTGATGCCATCCCTAAGGAAAAGATTCTATCTGCTATCACGGCTTATACGGCGGAATTTGAATTTGATACAGTGATCCCCCTTTCCGCCAAGACCGGCGATGGAGTACAGATCTTGCTGAGCGAATTGGAAAAATATGCCGAAGAATCGCCTTTTTTCTATGATCCGGATCAGTTGAGTGATCAAAGCGAGGCGGTCTTCGCTTGCGAAGTGGTGCGGGAAAAAATGCTCTATCTTTTGGGGCAGGAGGTTCCCCATGGTGTGGCATTGGCGGTGGATTCCTTTGAGGAAGAAGAGGATCTTATTTCTATCTATGTTGTGATCTATTGTTCCCGCGAGTCGCATAAGGGAATTATCATCGGTAAAGGCGGCAATATGCTCAAAGAGATCAGTTCCAAAGCGCGAGCAGATCTGGAGCGACATTTTGATAAAAAAGTCTTTTTGAAATGCTTTGTGAAGGTGAAGCGTGATTGGGAGAATAACAGCGGCTTGCTGGATTCTCTTGGTTTCTCCTTGGAATAAAAACCAAAAATTACTACGCCTTTTTTGCACCTGTTTTATCATACTAAACTATGATAAGATGAGGTGATAAAAATGGATCGCAAGGAAGCGTGGCAATGCTTTGAAAATACCGGTAGTGTGGAGGCATATTTAACCTACTGCGCGCTGGACCGGAAGGAAACAGACAATGACCTGCAAAGTCAAAGGAATACTATTGAAGATCAACCCCACCATTCATGAGGAACGAGCGCTGAATATCCTGACCGATCGGTTTGGGTTGATCACGGTTTTTGCCAAGGCAAACCGTAAGAAAAATCAATATGATCAGTTCTATTACGGGGAATGGGTCCTCTATGAGACCGGCGGAGGAAACCGCCTGCTGAATAATTTTACCTTAGAGGAACCTTTCCATGAACTGAAGGAGCGGGTAGACCATACCTTTTTGGCAAGCTATTTTGCTCAATTGGTGCTTTATTTCTCGAGAGGGGACAAGCAAGAAACGAATTTATTGCTCCCCTTGCTTTTGAATAGCCTTTACCTTTTGGGAAAAGACCGCTCTCCGTACTTAGTAAAAAGCGTGTTTGAACTAAAGACCATGCAATTGATGGGATATTGTCCCACTTTGGGCAATTGTGGGCATCCCGCCGATTCCTTTGCCTTGGAAGACGGAAGCTTTTTATGTGCTTCTTGCGCCCAAAGGGTGCATACGGTTCCTTTGAGTGCTACCATGGCGGCGGCGTTGACCCATATTCTGAACAATTCGCCTGCAAAGGCGTTTTCCTTTACAGTTCCAAGAGAAGATCTGGTGCGGCTTTCCAAGCTTTCGGAGGCCTTTGCCCTCTATCATCTGGAACTGAAAGCCCCCGCATTGGAAATGTGGAAAACTGTGTTTGAGGACGAAGAATGAGCAAACAAAATCTCTTTTATTACAAAAAATCCATGGCCGCTTTGGAGTATTTCAAGGTATTGGAGCAGGCGGCCTCCCGTTGCGTGACCGAAGAGGCGGCCAAGCGCTTATCGGAGCTGCTGCCGATCTTTGATCTGCCCTGCGCGCGGCGGCAGATCACCGAGACCATGGCGGCAATGCAATTGATGGAGCGCAGCCCGCGCTTTCCTTTGAATCGCTTATCGGCAAATCTGCCGCTCTACATAAGCAAGGCGGAGAAGGGTTTGCCGTTGGGGGCGAAAGAATTGATGGCGGTGGGATCCTTGTTGAAGACCGGAGCCGCTTTGCAACGGTATTATAGCGATAAGAATTTTGATACTCCGTCGCTGGATCTGTTTTTCACCCAATTGTATGAAGATCGTAAACTTTATGAGCAGATTGACCGTACTTTTATTACGGAAGAACTGATCGCCGATGATGCATCCTCGGCGTTGGCGTCTATTCGCCGTAAGATTGCCTCCACCTCCGCCGGTATCAAAGCAGATCTCGAAAAGTATATTCGTACCCCCGAAGTGTCCAAATCTTTGCAAGAGCCGATCGTCACCTTGCGATATGATCGCTATGTGGTTCCGGTGCGCGCCGATAACCGCGGCGAGGTCAAAGGTCTGCTGCATGATACTTCCAATAGCGGTGGGACGCTGTTTATTGAGCCCTTCTTTGTGGTGGAGGGGAATAATAAGATCCGTAAATTAGAAGCAGAAGAAAAAGCGGAGATTGCCCGCATTTTGGAAGAACTGACCGAAAAAGTGACCGCCATTGCGGTTCCGCTTTTAACGTCCTATCGTACCGTTGTTGCGTTGGATATGGTCTTCGGTAAGGCGAAATATGCCGCCGATGCCGATTGCTGCGCGCCGATTCTCTCAAAGGATAAAACCATTGAGATCCAAGGGGCGCGCCATCCCATGATCCCCAAAGAAACAATGGTTCCGTTGAATATCTATATGGGCAAGGGGATCAATACCATTGTGATCACAGGTCCCAATACCGGCGGTAAAACGGTATTTTTAAAAACATTGGGTCTTTTGTCGCTGATGGCGAAGGCGGGATTTCCGATCCCTGCTCATGAAGCGAAACTCTATATTTTTGATCGTATTTATGCGGATATCGGCGATGAGCAATCTATTGAGCAGTCCTTATCAACCTTCTCGTCCCATTTGAAAAATATTCGAAATATCATGCTCTCTGCCGATGAACAGAGTTTGGTGCTCTTCGATGAATTGGGCAATGGAACCGATCCGGTGGAAGGTGCCGCTCTGGCAGTCTCCATCATCGAGCGTCTGCGGAAGATGGGAGCATATGTGGCGGCGACCACGCATTATACAGAACTTAAGACTTATGCTCTTTCTAATGACGGAGTGGAAAACGCGTCTTTTGCCTTCGATTTGGATACCTTAAGCCCTACCTATCGGTTGCAGTTGGGCATCCCCGGGAAATCCTATGCCTTTGAAATTTCTCGCCATTTGGGTCTTCCCGAAGCCGTTATTCAAGATGCGGAAGGGCGCGTGGGCGAGTCGGACCGACAGTTAGAGCAGGTCATTGACCGCTTGCAACAAGAAAAAAATAAGTACGAAGAGAAACTCTCCGCCCTTGGTGCCGAGCGCCTTGCCATCCAAAAGGAACGGCAGGATTTAGAAGAGCAACGCAAAAAACTGCTCTCCGGCGTGGATCGGGAGGTGGCGGACGCGCAGCGGAAAGCCCGCATGGTGGTAGAAACCGCTCGCCGTCAAGCCGATGCGTTTTTGAAAGATCTGAAAGAAAAGCAAGATAAATTGGATAAAGCCACCGCCCAAGCCCTCAAGAGTGGCGTTCGAAGCGGCTCTGCTAAATTATTGGACCATCTCGGCAGTGAACCTGCCGCCGCCCGAAAAGGAGAGGAGATTCAAGGCCAGCTGAAGGTGGGAATGCGGGTCTATGTGGCGAAAATGAATAAGCATGGCACGGTTCTTGCCCTCCTGGGTGAGCAGGTTCAGGTGGATTGCGATGGCATCCGGCTGAAGATCAGCAAAAGCGAACTCTTTGCGCCCAAAGAGGAAGAGAAAAAAACTGCCCGTTCTTCCGTAAGGGTGCAACGCCATGAGGTCCATTCCCGTGCCGCTGCGGAATTGGATCTGAGAGGCGAGACGATCCTGGATGCCGAAGAGAAGATTGATGCCTTTTTGGCATCGGCGTTATTGGATCATCTTCATTCCGTCACCATTATCCATGGAAAAGGAACCGGCGCATTGCGCGCGGGCGTTCATCAATTTTTGAAAACGCATTCGTTGGTCAAATCCTTCCGCCTGGGCACCTATGGTGAGGGGGATTCCGGTATTACTGTGGTGGAATTGAAAGATTAATGGGATAAAAAAGCAAGAGAATGTTTTTGTTCTCTTGCTTTTTATATTTTACTATGTTAAAATGTTAAATATAATTATTTGCTTTTATAGGAGGAGTAGAAAAAATGAAACGATATCGTCAGTTATTATCGCTTCTGTTGGCAATGGTTATGGTGATCGGTATGATCCCCATGTCCGCCTTCGCCGATAGCGCCTCTGTTGAAGTGGGCGGCGTTGTTGTGGCCCCCGAAGCAGGCGGAAGCGGTGGGACCACCGGGTCGAATTTGGATTTTTCCAATCCCACTGCGCTTTATATGAATGAGAACCTGACTGTTATCCCCGATGAAGAAAAGATAGATCAGGGAATCTATGAGATCTATTCCTTTACTTCGTCTGAGAACGATTGGTATCGGATCTCCTTTGCCGCCCAAGACGGAGAACCGATTCTTTTGACTCAATGCTATGATGGGGAATACAAATTGATGGATCATCAGAACGGGACCTCATTGGCAAAATTTGATGTCTATATGGAATCCGGGCAGACCTATTATTTTGCGGTGCTGCCCTTGACATTTGATTATTATTATACTGCTTCCGTGTCTACGCTGGAGGCTTCCACCACCCTGACTCTGGATGAAACCGAGATCTCAGGCTATGTGGGCGAGGATCATTGGATCATCTGGGAGTTCGACGGAATTCCCGAGCAGGTCGAATGGGAGGTTGAGGATTCAACCATCGCCTATGTCGGCGCGGGGGATGAGGGCAGTGTTGCCGTTGTGTTCCAAAAGGCCGGCGTAACCACCCTGACCGCCACCTCTGAAAACGGATTGACCGCATCCTGTGAGATCACGGTCTATCCTCTGCCTACTCTGCAGTTGAATGAGCCTTACCGTGTGGACCTCAGCAGTGAAAAGAGCCAGTCCTTCCTTTTTATGCCTGCGGAAGACGGTTATTATAATTTTGATGTGGATTATACGCGCTATGGCGGTACCGCATACAGCGTCTGGATGGCGCTGACCTATGAAAACGGGGAGACGATCAATAGCGGAACCAATAATCTGAGTGCCTGCTATCTGGACTCCTCCGAAAAATACCATTTGATTGTTCGGTACAATACGTCCTCTTCCGATGTGATCGTTGGTACATTTGATCTGATCGCATCCCGGGGGGCAACGGCGGAGCGGATGTATCTGTCGCCCTATGACCAGACCCTTTATGCGGGAGGGTACGGTTATATTCGGGCTTGTTTTGAGCCCGAAGGCTGTACGCCGGAAGAGGTTACCTTTACCTCCGGGGATGATACCATTGTATCGGTAGACCAGACCGGGCGCCTTACTGCCCATTCTCCGGGGACCACCAGAATTTATGCCGATGGTGAGAATCTATCCGCTTATGCCTATGTAACGGTGGTTGGCACCACCATCCTTGAAGTCGAGAACGAAGTGACCGAAACGGTAAACAGCGTCTCTTCTTTCGGTGATTTGGTGGTTTACGGCTTTACCGCGCCTGAGGACGGAACCTACGGTGCCTCCTTCGAAAGCACCCACAGTGAGTTTTCTGCCTCGGTTCTTAATGTCCAAGGAATTCAGTGCGGCTACGATGCAGGAAATCAGTTCCGCTTGGATGTGGTTATGGAAGAAGGGGAGACCTACTTCTATAAATTCAAGCTCTGGGAGCCCCAGACCTATTCCGTCGTCGTAAATAAATTGGAAAAATCCACCTCGATGTCCATTGTTGCCGAAACAGTAGCGGCATATGAGGATCTTTATTCCTCGTATAAATATGAGGTGTTGTTTGACGGCTTGGCCGAAGAGGTCACCTGGTCCTCCTCCGATCCTAATGTGGCAAGCATCGACCCAAGCGGTTGGGTCAAGTTTTTAAGCGAAGGCGGCGCCACCATTACCGCCTCCACAGCAAGCGGGCTCTCTGCTTCGGTGGATGTAATGGTTTTTGATGTGCCTGAACTGACGCTGGATCAATATGTGGATGTCACCATTGTTGATAATCAAACGGCACGGTATCAATTTTCGCCCGAAACCGACGGTGTGTATTCCTTTGTAAGTGAAAATTACATGGAATATGAAGCGTTGGAAACAAGATTCATTGTACATTCTGATGATGAGTACGTCGGATATTTCTATAGCGGACAGAGTTTCAACCTTCGAGCTGGTGCTTCCTATACCATCGAAACCAATTGGGAGGGTTGGAACCACGATGGAGATTGTTGCTATCGCTTTATGATCACGAAAGGGATTGAGGCAACCGGTGTTATTGTTTCTCCTGCTGAACTGACTGTTTATGTCGGCGGCACAGAGCAATTGTCCCTTGAGTTTGAACCCTTGAATGCAGCAGAAGAAGATTATACTTGGACGATCGCTGATCCTTCTGTTTTGTCCATGCATGGTGATTTTTATTTAGGAGTTCACCTCTTTGGTGAGAAAGAAGGAACAACTACGGTTACGGTTACTACCGAATCCGGACTCACCGATACGGCAACGGTAACGGTTGTTGAGCGTCCCAAGGTGGCGCTTTATCTCGATACTCCCTATACAGTAGATGCCGCGGAAAATGGGGGGGATGTGCTCTTTAAATTCGTTCCCGAAGAGAGCGGAGCTTATGCGTTCTATTCTTATGATAATGCATTTGATACCTTTGGAACGCTCTATGATTCCAATATGAATTGGTTGGCAGAGAATGATGATTATGATGAGTATAATAATTTCAGAATTGTCATTAATTTGATTGCAGGCGAGACCTATTACCTAAATGCTCGTCCCTATTCTTCACAGACGGAAGGGACCTATGCAGTTGTGGTTGAAAAGGCTGCGGCTGCAGAATATGTAACCATTGATCGAGGAGAGGCATATTCGGGCTTTGAAGGGAAGGAGGTCTACTTCTCTGTTACCTTCGGACCTGACGGTTGCGCCATGGAAAAATATACATGGACGTCTTCTGCTCCTGAGATTGTTTCGGTGGATGAGTGGGGCAATGCTCAACTGCTTTCCGCCGGCACCGCTGTTCTAACGGTTACGTCTCAAAACGGTCTGACCGATAGTATTCTCGTTACTGTAAACTCTTTCTCGACCCTTCCTTTACTGGTTTTAAATCAGCCTATGACGGTGGAAGCGGCGGTCAATGAAGGAAGACAGTTTTTCCGTTTTATCCCCGAGACCACTACGGTTTATAATTTCTATTCTTCTGAGAATGATTTTGATGTCATTGGAACCCTTTATGATGCCAATATGTCACAGCTTGTAAGCGATGATGATAGCGCGGGAAACCTGAATTTCTCTTTTAGCATTGAACTGCAAGCCGGGGAAACCTATATTTTGGAAACAGGTCCCCTGGGATATGCGGGGCAAGGCACCTATCAGGTTCAGGTGACCAAGGCACCGCCTGCTACCTCCATCACGCTTGATACAGGCGATACTTTTGTCGGTTATATAGGCAATGAGCATCAATTGAATTGTTCTTTTGGACCGGTAGGAAGTGCTTCTGAAAGGGTTACTTGGAGCAGTTCGGACAGCGATATCGTGGCGGTGGATAATGGGGGCTATATGTCCTTCCTTTCTGCCGGAACGGCGGTGGTTACCGTTTTGAGCGAAAGCGGATTGACCGATAGCGTTACGGTGACGGTCAAGAGCCTTGATAGTATACCGGCGATCGAACTGGATGAAGTAAAGACCTTGTCCTCCTATGTGGAAGAAAGTACTCTGCTGGCATTCACAGCCAAAGAAAGCGGAGGGTATACCTTCTATTCCTTTGATAATGACCTGTTCTCTGATTTTGTGGGGCTGGAAGGGATCGTTTATGATGATTGCATGAACTATATTAATGGCGCTTCCATGAATAGAAGCGGGGATAATTTCGATGTCGAGTTTTATGCGGAAGCAGGGAAGACTTATTACCTCCAGTCTACGATGAGCACTGCTGTAAA
>JAZNGR010000168.1:0-10292 GCA_045576575.1 Eubacteriales bacterium | reverse complement strand
ATCAGCGAACCGGAGATATTGTTTCTTGATGAACCAACACTCGGTCTTGATGTGCTTGCCCGAAGCGACTTGTGGGATTTGATACGTTCTCTTAAAGGGAAGGTAACCATTATTCTAACAACGCACTATATGGAAGAAGCGGAAGCTCTGTCTGACCGTATTGCTATAATGAAAGACGGCAAGCTCCTGATTTGTGATACTGCTGACAAGATAAAGGAAACAGCAGGAACGGATAATTTCGAGCAAGCATTTATTCGCATCGCTAAGGGGGTGGCAAAATGAGAATGCTCACGTTCGCAAACAGGAATACGAAAGAAATATTACGAGATCCGCTGACACTTATCTTTGGACTTGGATTCCCCTTTGTTTTGATTTTATTGTTAAGCGCAATACAAGCAAATATCCCCGTAGGGCTGTTTGAAATACAGCATTTAACTCCGGGTATAACGGTTTTTGGTTTGGCATTTATGTCTCTATTTTCGGCAACCATTATCGCAAAAGACAGAGGTAGTTCGCTATTGCAGCGTTTGTATACAACCCCGCTGACCCCGCTGGATTTCATTCTCGGGTATACTTTGCCTATTATGCCGATTTCTGTCGCCCAAAGTGTTATTTGCTATATTGCTGCAATCTTTCTCGGGCTGGATATTACGGTAAATATTTTATATGCTGTGTTATTTATCATTCCTGTTTCCATCCTCTACATTGCCTTGGGACTTCTTTGCGGAAGCGTACTGAACGATAAGCAGGTCGGTGGTATCTGCGGTGCGTTGCTAACCAACCTTTCGGCGTGGCTGTCCGGCGTTTGGTTTGATCTTGATCTTGTGGGCGGTGTGTTTAAGAAGATTTCCTACGCACTCCCGTTTGTTCATGCCGTAGATATGGAACGGGCTGTGCTTGCAGGTGATTTTACAGGGATTTTCCCTCATGTTTGGTGGGTGCTCGGATATGCCGCTGTTCTGCTCGTATTAGCCGTATTGTTGTTCCTGCAGCAGATGAAAAAGCAGTAATTCTTCATATTGGAGAATATGTACTTCATTGTCGTGCATAGTAAACACCTTCATATTTTTACGACAGATTTTACGACAAATGAGATAAACTTATGCCGTTTTATGACAGGTTATATCCTGCAATGAAACCGCATTGGATTAACAAAGTCAGGAAAAGGCAGGATAAATAAGAGTATAAGATATATCCCGCCTAAAATCCCCACGATGAAGCCTTTGGCTGAATAAAATTAACACCCTATGACTTGAGTCATAGGGTGTTTTTGACATTAAGTTCGTTATATTGGATATCGACCCACGTAATATATAGCCAAGGGGTGATTTTTAATTGTTAAAACTCCATCAACCCTTGATTAAGTGAAGAAACTATGATAGAATTTGATGGGGTGAAAAACGAATTATGGATAAAGAACAATGGATCAGTAAATTCAAAAATTTTTGGTATTATCATAAATGGCATTTGTTGGTTGCGGCATTTTTAATTGCCGCACTTGCCATTGGGATCCATAGCTGCCAAAGCCGTGAAAAAGCAGATCTTTATGTTTTATTTGCGCGGGATGGTGTGCAGAATCCGTGGCAAGCGCAGGAACTGAAGACCCTTTTCAGCGCGATGACCGAGGATGCCGATGGAAACGGTGAAACCACCGCCCGTATCATTGAGACCGCCAACCAAAACGAATGGGAGGGGGCGACCGATGTTACTGCTATGCTGGTGCAGGTAAATTCAGGCGATGCGGTGCTTTATGTGCTGACCGAAGGGACTTATGAGATTCTGCATCAAAACGGCGTTTTAATGGATTTAACGGCCTTTGCAGGGGAAAGTGACTATCTGGATGGAGATCGCTATCTTTTATCGGAATCCGGCGTCTTGGATGCGTATAAGAATCTTGAAAATGATAAACAGCCTTTTTATCTTGCAATCCGTAAGGTGGATGGTACTGCGATGGAAAGTTCAAAAGAACATCAAGAGCAGCTTCGCTTAGCGGAAAATGTTCTAAGACGACTGATTGAAAATGAATAAAAGAATGGATGCACCGAAAGGGTGTATCCATTCTTTTTATTATTGGAGGGCACTCTTGAGTTTTTTATATTTATTTCGGGTGGCGATCCCTCCGCGGATATGCCGCTCCTGTAGATTGATTTCCAAGATCTCCTTAACCTTTAAAAAAAGCTCATAGTCAATGTTTTGAAGCCGTTGGCTCACGTCCTTATGTACGGTGGATTTTGAGATCTTGAAAACAGCGGCGGCTTGCCGAACTGTGGCTTTGTGTTCTAAAATATATCTTCCAAGTTCTCTCGCTCTTTCATCGCATTCGTAAAACAAATAGACCCCCGCCCTTTCTTGCTAAAGTATATGCAAAAAGAGCGGGGGAGTATACCATTAATCGTATAATTCCAATTGAATGCCTCTGGAGGAGCAAAACTCTTTAATGGGTGCAAAGGAATCGGAACACTCAAGGACGTGGTTTTGAAATTGCTTTTTAGGAATCGAAATCAAAAAGAACAAAGGATAATACCATAGGCGTTTGAGATATTCAAACTTTGAATTTATGGAAATTCCATGTTCCAATAAGGTTACTTTATGTAAAAGTGGATAATCGAAATAGGAAATCTTAGATGATGATTGATAGGTCTTGTCTGCCAGGTCGATCAAAATTCTTACCGTGCCGCCTTTTTTTAAAAAACTATAGTATCGTTGAACAATCAAGAAATCTGTATATTGGTTTCTTCCATAGTTTCTTAGGTCTAAGTTGGAGTGATTTTCTGAAAAGGTGATGTTTTTAGATCCAAGAATCAGAAAATCATAGTTTCGCTGAAGGTTTTTAGTAAGTGAAATGGTGTGAGAGCTGATGTATTGTTTGTATCTTTTCGATCCGACGTAAAAAAGTATACCCCATAAGATAAAGAATATTGAGAAAACACTTAGAAAAATAAACTGTTGAAATAAGGAAAAAAACAGTATGGCAACAAGAAATATAAAGACTACTGGCAATAGAATTTTTTTCATAATTAATACCCCGGGCACCCGAATGATTCGGGGAAAATCTTATAATCTTGGTTTAGTGATGAAATGGTTTTAATCTCATCACTGCTAAGGTGAAAATCAAAAATATCAAGGTTTTCCTTGACACGCTCCGCCTTTGATGAGGTGAAAAGCGGAATAGTCTTCCGCTCAAGATGCCAGCGAAGGATGATTTGCGCGATGCTTTTGTTATATTTTTTGGCAATTGAGATCAGAGTATTGCTTTCGCAAATTTCGGAAATCATTCTGCAAAGAGGGGAGTAGGCCTCAACGACAATACCCTCCCTTTGAAATAAGAGAATATCTTCTTCTGCAGTTCGGAGCGGAGAAAGCTCAATTTGTATCACGTGGGGTTTGATTGATATGTCGTTGTTCAAAAACTCGTGATAAGTACGGGAATCCATGTTGCAAAGGCCAATGGCATGAACACGACCGGAGGAATAAAGCCTTTCCATAGACTTCCAGGTTTGATAAAGATATGCTTTAAACGGCCAATGAATTAGCAGGAGATCAATGTAATCTGTACCTAATGCATTTAATGAATCTTCAAAATATTTTACAATATTTCCTTGACTTCTTTGCATCTGCCAGCCATCAATCTTATCAGAAATAAAGACTTTGTCCCTTGAAATTTCGGTGCTTTTAAGAGCAATGCCAAGCGATTGCTCACTGCCATATGATGGAGAAGTGTCAAATCCATTTGCGCCTTCGTCTAAGGAAGATTGAACAATAGCATTCATGATGTTTTGGTCGTTTATATTAAAACTTCCAAGCATCATGTTTGGCAATTGGATTCCATTGGAAAGTTTTGAATATGTCATATAGTTTTCCTTCAATTATTTCTTTAGCATAGTGCGTACTCGAACTAAACACTCAGCTGCTTTTTTATGATCAAACAAAATGTTTGTTCCAAAAACAATTCCGATTGCCATGAGGGCAATGATGGCAGCGTAAATAAACCATGCGATATAGTTGGTAACCATTGAGGTGGGGACTAAAAAACCGATGAAACATACTACTGCCATAAGAGCAAAGTTTCTTAGCCACATGGTTAATGATTCGGAAAAACGATATTTAATTAGGTGTTTTGGTGCGAAGAAAACAAAGTCAACATCTCGATAAATATTCGAGATCAAGGAGCCCAGAATAACACCGTTTAATCCGATTAGGTGTGCTAAAACCAAACTAAAGACCACCTCTAAAAGTGCTTGGGTAGTGACTTGAACACGAGATTCTCTATATTTACCGGCAGAGAGTGTTAACATTCCATAAGGTGTTTTTAAGTTGTAAAAATAGCCATTAAGTGAAATTAAAAATGCAAACATCGGGTAAATATAATTGATGTCGGCATCTGCGGTATAGATTCTAATAAATGGAATGTATGTAATCATCATGGTAGCGTATACGGCAGTGATCAATGCATAGTAAATAAACTCAAATTGCTGAAACGCTTTTTTGAAATTGGCTTCATCTTTTCGGGCAAGTAGATCACCAAAACCTGCAGAAAGGCCGGAGGTGAAAATGCTCAATACGCCGTTGACGCCAACAATTACCATGTGATAAATGGAATAGATACTCACTTCGTTTAAAGTTAGTAATAATGTGGCTGCAATTACTGGGAATCCGGAGTGAATTACGCCAACAACTTGAAAATACAGCGCATCCCATCTTTTGTTTAGCGCTTGATTATTGGGCTCAACAGAAAAATCTAAATACTTATAATGTTTTCTGCAGTAACACCAGAGGATGATTGTGCGAAGAAGAATTGAAACAATGGCAACTGCTCGGACAAGCACGATCGACATTCCAGTGTAAGATAAAATGGAAATGATTACACAGTTTACAATGATTTGTACAATACTTGCCAGCGAAATGACATATGTTTTTTGATCTGCAGTTAAAAGAGCGCGGTATTTGGCTAAAGTAAAAAACTCCAGGATTCCGCTAGTTCCTAAAACAACAAATAGAATTGAAATTTCAATTTTAGAAAGCAACTGCGTTTTGATAAAAAACGGGTATGCTAAAGCACAGGTAAAAATTAACCCAAGAAAGATGAAGCCTGTTTTATAATAAAAATTGCGGGCTGCAGTTACGACCCGATTGATCGCGTGATGATCATCGTTTGCTATGGGTTTATAAAGGGAATAAACCGTCGCGCCGCTTAGTCCTGCTTCTACCAAAGTGAGGATGGAAATAAACTGTGTGATTGAAGACACCAGACCATTAATTTCCGATCCATAAACACTTAACATGATTCCTGGTAAAATAAACCCACTAATCATTGAAATGATTTGCAAAAAGGCAGTGGATACTGTATTGAAAAAGAATTTTTTTGTTCTTGTCAAAGGAGAGACTTCCTTTCAAATTGTACTTTCTAAATAATTATCTTAGCATAATTAAATAAAACTGTCAATTTAATTCGTGTGCAGTTGAAGAAAGGCGCGGACTGAATGTTCGACCGTTTCCTTATCTTGAAGATAGGACGTTCCATGCCCGGCACCATCTACCATAATCAGTTCTTTTTCTGCAATGCAAGCATTGTAGTTACGCTCGGTCATTTGCGGAGGCACAAAAGTATCGTTTTTTCCATGTATAAATACGATGGGAATCTTGTTGGTTTTCATTGCTTTAAGTGTGGAATATTCATTGAAGGAATACCCGGCAAAGATCTTTGAAAAGAGGCTGAGGCCGGGGATTAAAAAATCACACGGCAAGCGTAAACGCTTTCTCATAACATGAGCAATAATTTCTTTTGGGGAAGTAAAACCGCAATCGGCAATGATGCCGCAAACATTTTTTGGCAAGTTCAAGCCGGTCGCCATTAATACGGTGGAACAACCCATGGAAATTCCGCTTAAAAAGGTTGGAATTGCGCCATGTTCGGCGTTTAGATATTCAATCCAAGCTTTGCAGTCGTATCGTTCCAAGACGCCAAAACCGATCCAGAGCCCGCTGCTTTTTCCGTGTGCGCGTTGATCAATTAAAATCAACTCATAGCCTAAAGAATAATAAAAACTCATAACGGAGGCAAAGTCGTTTTCGGCGATAGAGCGATATCCATGAAACAGAATTACGCGTCCTTTGGGGTTGCTTTGGGAAAATCTGCGCCCGGCTAAAGTAACGTCGTTTGCATCAAAAACGATGAACTCACCGGTGTGTTCTTTGAAGAATTGCTGCCCTTTGATAATGTCATCTCTTAATCTTTCCATTTGAGAGCCTTGAGCGAGATTTCGCTTGGTGATATCGTTTGGTTTTTGGCGCAAGGAGATCATGCATAAGAGCACCAAAAGCCCAATGATAATCAAATCCAAAAAACCAAATAAGATCCAAAACCACATGTCGATGCCTCCTTCAAAGAAATCTTGAATTATTATATACCAAAATCGAAAGATTTTCAATTTTATCTTGCTTTTTAACGCTGAAAATATTAAAATGAAATCATTCTATGCAAAGGAAAAATAAAGTTGAAGAAAATTGTTATTGTGGGCGGCGGTCCCGCGGGTATGATGGCGGCTTATTCTGCTGCAAATGCCGGCGCGCAGGTGACCCTGATCGAGCAAAACAGAATAATGGGTAAAAAATTGCTGATTACGGGGAAGGGGCGCTGCAATGTAACCAACTTTTCCTCGGAAGAAGAACTGATTTCGCAAGTGGTTCATAATCCCAAATTTCTCTATTCGGCATTTTCTTCTTTTAATGCATACGATGCCTATGCCTTTTTTGAGGAATGGGGAGTTCCGTTGAAGATTGAACGTGGAAACCGTGTATTTCCTGCGTCTGATCGTGCGGCAGATATACGAAATGCATTATTGCGTTGTATAAAGAGTGTGGGCGTTAATATCGTAAATGATAAAGTTTTAAAGATCAAAGCAGATCCATTTGAATTAATTGGAGAGTTGAATGTGTATTCTGCAGATCGAGTGATTCTTGCTACCGGCGGCTGCTCATATCCATCGACCGGTTCTACAGGTGACGGATACCGCTTTGCCGCATCCCTCGGACACCGTGTTGAGAACCCGGTTCCGGCGCTGGTTGCGCTAATTGAAAATGAAAATAGATGTATTGAAATGGCGGGTTTATCGCTTAAAAACGTGCAATTGACCATATTTAACTGCAAAGGAAAAGAACTTTACAGGGATTTTGGCGAGATGCTTTTTACCCACGCGGGAATTTCAGGCCCGTTAGTACTTTCGTCCTCTTCGATCTTGAAAAAAACGGACTTTCCTTGCGTAGCGGAGATGGATTTGAAACCTGCCTTAACTGAAGAAATGTTGGATAAGCGTCTTCTGCGAGATTTTGAAGAGTTCACCAATCGCGACTTTCGCAACGCTTTGGAAAAACTGTTACCCAAAAAGATCATACCTTCGATCATTCGTGAAAGCGGTATTGATCCGGCGTTGAAGGTTCATCAAATCAGTCGTGAACAGCGACTGCGTTTGGTGTATATAATCAAGCATTTTTTGGTAAAACTAAAGGAAAAAGCCGGATTTGAGGAGGCAATCATTACTGCTGGCGGCGTTGATGTTAGTCAAGTGAATCCTCGAACAATGGAATCCAAACTTTGCCCTGGGTTGTACTTTGCCGGCGAGTTGTTGGATGTGGATGCTTTTACCGGTGGTTATAATTTACAAATTGCGTATTCTACCGGCATTCTTGCCGGAAAGAGCGCGGCAATGGAGGAATCGTAATGGGTATAAATATTGCAATTGATGGACCTAGTGGTGCAGGAAAAAGCACCCTCTCGCGTAAATTGGCAGAAAAATTGAATTTTATCTATGTGGATACCGGTGCATTATATCGTACGGTTGGATTATATGTATATCGCAATAAGATTGATCCCAAAGATGTAGACGCCGTTTCGGCAGTTCTTTCTGATATTCAAGTTTCTCTGCAGTTTATTGCCGGAGAACAGCATGTATTTTTGAACGGAGAAGACGTTTCTGCGGATATTCGGATTCACGAAGTGAGCCAGTATGCCTCTTTAGTCAGTGCAATTCCTGCAGTTCGTCAATTCTTGTTTGAAACCCAGCAAAAAATGGCGGCAGAACATAATGTGATTATGGATGGCCGCGATATCGGAACCGTTGTTTTGCCTAACGCGGAGGTGAAGATCTTTTTAACGGCTTCTCCCGAAGTGCGTGCGCGCCGTCGCTATAATGAGCTGCTTCAAAGAGGGCAGGAAGTGGAGTATGATCAAGTTCTTGCTGACGTAATCAAGCGTGATGAGCAGGATATGAATCGTTCTGTTGCTCCGTTAAAGCCTGCTGACGACGGGGTGATTTTGGATACTTCTGAATGTTCCTTTGAAGAATCCTTGACACTTCTTTATAAGACCGTAAAGGAAAGAATCTAATATGGAGATTAAGATTATTGAGCATGCCGGTTTTTGCTTCGGCGTTTCAAGAGCGGTTGAACTCTTGGAGAAGGAAGTGGAAAGCGGTATTTCGCCAATCTATACGGTGGGACCGATCATTCATAACCCTCAAATTATTGATGAAATGAGTGAAAAGGGCGTAAAGATTGCCAAGACGGTGGGGGAGATCCCTGCCGGCGCAACGGCGGTGATTCGAGCCCATGGAATCCCCAAAGAAGATCTGGCGTACTTAAAAGAGAGCGGGATTCGTTATTTAGATGCCACTTGTCCATTTGTTGAAAAGATTCATCGTATAGTTGAGAAAGAGCGAGATCATATCATATTAATCGGCGGAAATCCATCTCATCCTGAAGTGATAGGGATTAAGAGTTATGCCGGTGAGCAAGTCTTCGTTTTCAAAAATGCGGAAGAATTGGAAAAAATCACAGAAGAACATTCGGATTTTTCGTCAAATTACATAGTTGTTGTTTGGCAAACAACATTTAATTTAAACGAATTTGAAAAATGTTCCGCTTTTCTCAAAAAAACCTTTGAAAATTTGAAAGTATATGATACAATATGTAAAGCGACTGAAATACGGCAGCAAGAAACGGCTGCTTTGGCATCTGAATGTGATGCTATGATTATCATTGGCGGAAAACAGAGTTCAAACACAGCAAAACTGTTTTCAATCGCAAAGTCGCACTGTCCCTGTTCAGTTTTAATTGAGCAGGCAAACGAGGTACCAATAAATTTATTATATAAAGAGAAGGTTGGTATTGCAGGTGGGGCTTCCACCCCCGTCTGTATCATCGAGGAGGTAAAACAAACTATGTCGGAACAAAATGTCAACTTGGTTGAGGAAGAATTGACCTTTGAGCAGATGCTCGAAAATTCCTTGAAAGTAATTAACAATGGAGATCGTGTGAAAGGAATTGTCGTCGGAATCAGTCCTTCTGAAGTCAAGGTAGACCTTGGTGCAAAGTATTCCGGCTTTATTACCAGGGAAAACTATTCTACAGATTCTTCTTTGGATCTGACCACTGCTGTTGCTGTTGGTGATGAAATTGAGTGTATTGCTCTGAGAGTAAACGATATTGAAGGTACCGTTGCTCTTTCTAAAAAGAGAGTGGATGCCATGGTCGGCTTTGAAAAGCTGGAGAAGGCATGCGAAGAGAAGGCTACTCTTGAGGGTAAGGTTGTCGAAGTGACCAACGGTGGTTTGACTGTTGTTGTGGATGGCGCTCGCGTGTTCATCCCCAAGTCTTTGTCCGGTAAGCCCCGCGGCTATGAGTTCGAAGAGATGATGAACGAGACCGTTGAGTTCCAGATCGCTGAACTGTCTATGGTTCGCGGCAGAAGAAAGGTAATCGGCTCCATGCGTGCTCTGGAAGCAGAGAAACGTAAAGCTGCTCGCAAGGAGTTTTGGGATAACGCTGCTGTTGGTAATCGCTATAATGGCGTTGTGAAGTCTCTGACTACTTTTGGTGCATTTGTGGACCTGGGCGGTGTAGATGGACTGCTGCATATTACTGAAATGTCTTGGAAAAAGATCAAGCATCCCAGCGATGTTATGAATGTTGGCGATGAGATCGAAGTTTACATCAAGGCAATTGATGATGAAAAGAAAAAGATCTCCTTAGGCTATAAGAAGGCAGAGGATAATCCGTTTGTTCTTTTCACCAATCAGTATAGTGTTGGTGATGTGGCTACTGTTAAGGTGATGAATCTGATGCCCTTCGGCGCATTTGCAAGAATCATCGACGGTGTTGACGGTCTGATCCATATTTCTCAGATCAGCAATAAGCACATTACAAAGCCCGCTGACGTTTTGAAGGTTGGCGACGAAGTTGAAGTGAAGATCGTTGATATCAACGAAGAGACGCAGAAGATCGGTCTTTCCATTCGT
>JAZNGR010000167.1:0-5549 GCA_045576575.1 Eubacteriales bacterium | reverse complement strand
AATTGTTTGCATCGGATTGGTCTACATTCTCTCCCGCTGCGCAGGTAAGTATTTCGGCGCTCGCGCCAGCGCGCAGACGGTGAAATGCGATGCCAACATCATCAAATATTTGGGCATCACCTTATTCCCGCAGGCAGGCGTTGCCTTGGGAATGGCTTTGAAGGCCGAGCAGCTTGGGCCCGAGGGCGCGATTGTGGCAAACATTACCCTCTTCTCGGTATTGATCTATGAATTGGTCGGTCCCTTCCTCACCAAAATTGCCCTGCAAAAGGCGGGAGAAATCCGCCCCGAAGGGCGCACCAGCGCAAGAGACCTTGCAAAAAAATAATCCCCTCAAAGCCCTTGCCTTTCGGCAGGGGTTTTGATATTATAATTAAGAAGGAGTTGATTTTTGTGTCTAATATTTGGCATGATATTTCCCCCAAACGGATCACCGCCGAGGATTTTATGTGCGTCATCGAGATCTCCAAGGGAAGCAAAAAGAAATATGAATTGGATAAGGAGACCGGCTATCTGATGCTGGACCGCATCCTCCATACCTCTACCCACTATCCCGCCAACTATGGCTTTATTCCCCGTACCTATGGCGATGATGGGGATCCCTTGGATGTTCTGTTGCTCTGCTCGGAGCCCATTGAACCCATGACCCTGGTGCGGGCCTATCCCATCGGCTATATTTCCATGATCGATAACGGCCGCAATGATGAAAAGATCATCGCCATTCCCTTTAATGACCCTACTTATAATCAATATACCGCCATCGATCAGCTGCCTCATCATATCTTTGATGAGATGAAGCATTTCTTTACCGTATATAAGAATCTGGAGAATAAAACAACGGCTGTAGACGAAGTTCATGACCGCCCCGAGGCCATCATTGTGATCAACGAAGCCATTGACCGTTATGTGGAGAGCTTTTGCAAATGAGTTATCGAATCGTCGCCTCCGATCTGGACGGCACCCTTTTTAATACTGCGATAGAGGTCAGCAAAGAAAACCTCGCCGCCATTCAAAAAATGGACGAAATGGGGGTTCATTTTGTTCCCTCCTCGGGGAGAGCCTATTCTGAGATCCCCGATAAAGTAAAAAACATTCCCGAGGCCCGCTATCTTATTACCGCCGACGGTGCCACCGTATACGACCAAAAGCAGGGCAAAGCGGTTTATACCTGCTGGATGAACAAAGCCCTTTCCAAGCAGGTTCTGGATATCCTCAATGAATACCAAACCATGCTGACAGTGCGTCATGGCGGCATTGCTTATGTGGATGCAAAAAAGCACGATTGGGATATTTACGGCGAATACCGCCTCACCGGCAATTATAAAAAGTTTATTTATAAATTTGACCGACCGGTGGAAAATTTCGACCAATTCTGCTATGATCTGCCCGGCATCGAGATGATCTGCGTTTTTTTCAAGAGCGATCGGGAAATGGCGGAATGCCGCGAGCGGTTTTTGGCGCTGGGTACTGTGCAGGTTGCTTCCTCGGAGCCTTATAATCTGGAGATCTTTGATATCAACGCCGGAAAAGGCAATACCCTGCTGAAGCTGGCGGAGCTTTTGGAGATCGACCCCAAAGATACCATCGGAGTGGGAGACAGTCTGAATGATCTGGATAATATCCGCAAGGCCGGCTTGGGTCTGGCTATGGAAAATGCCAGCGAGGTGCTGAAGACCGAGGCTGATAAGATCATCTGCAATAATGATCAGCACGCTATGCAGTACATTTTGGAAAAATTTATCAAATAATTTGAAATTTTTTCTTGACAATCAGCAATGAAGCGCGTATTATATATTTGGTTAGCGACCGCTAACCAAATATTTTTATCTTACAGTTAGCCTATGCTAATCAAAAGGAGAAGGAAACATGAAGACCTTACGGGAAGCCAAGATTGGTTCTACAGTTCGCGTGGTTAAGCTCCACGGCGAAGGCCCCATCCGCCGCCGCATTATGGATATGGGGCTGACCAAGGGAGTGGAGATCTTTGTGCGCAAAGCGGCGCCGCTGGGAGATCCCATTGAGATCATGGTGCGCGGCTATGAGCTCTCTCTTCGGAAAGAGGATGCCGCTATGGTAGAGATCGAGTAATCAGGAGGAAAAAGCGCATGAGTATTCGCATTGCCCTTGCCGGCAATCCAAACAGCGGCAAAACCACTGTTTTCAACGCCCTGACCGGTGCAAACCAATATGTGGGCAATTGGCCGGGTGTTACGGTAGAAAAAAAAGAAGGTCCTTTAAAGAATCATAAGGATGTGTTCATCACCGACCTGCCGGGGATCTATTCCCTCTCCCCCTATACCTTAGAAGAGGTCGTTGCCCGAAACTATCTGATTCAGGAGCGGCCGGACGCCATTCTGAATGTGGTGGACGGAACCAATTTAGAGCGCAACCTCTATCTCTCCACCCAATTGATGGAGATCGGCATACCGGTGGTGATCGCCATCAATATGATGGATGTGGTGAGAAAAAACGGCGATAAGATCCAGATCGACCTGCTGAGCCTGAAGCTGGGTTGCCCCATTGTGGAGATCTCTGCTCTGAAAAATGAAGGTCTTTTAGAGGCGGCGCACCTTGCCATTGAGGCAGCCCGCCATCCTCATCGACTTCCGTTTCATAATTTTTCCGGGCCGGTGGAGCATGTACTGGCCCATATGGAGGAAGCGGCTGTCCACCATCTGCCGGAAGAGCAACAGCGCTGGTATTCCATCAAGCTTTTCGAGCGGGATGAAAAGGTCATGGACCAATTGAAACTGGATCCCGCCACCCGCGCTCATCTGGAAAATGACATTGCCAAGCTGGAAGCCCGCCTAGATGACGATGCCGAAAGCATCATCACCAACGAGCGTTACAACTATATCACCGCCGTTTTAAAAAGCTGCTATAAGAAAAAGAACGCCGGTAAACTGACCGCTTCCGATAAGATCGACCGCATTGTCACCAACCGCATTCTGGCGCTTCCCATCTTTGCCCTGGCTATGTTTCTGGTCTATTACATCTCCATCGGCTCAGTGGGAGCCTGGACGGTGGAATTTATGAACGATACCCTTTTCGGCGAATGGATCATCCCCTATGTCAGCCGTTTTCTTGAAAGCGTCGGCTGCTGGAGTTGGCTCAACAGCCTGATCTCCGACGGAATCGTCGGGGGTGTGGGCGCCGTATTGGGCTTTGTCCCGCAGATGATGATCCTCTTCTTGCTGCTCTCCCTTCTGGAGGATTGCGGCTATATGTCCCGCGTGGCCTTTATTATGGACCGTCTTTTCCGCAAGTTCGGACTGTCCGGTAAATCCTTCATCCCTATGCTGGTCGCCACCGGCTGCGGTGTCCCCGGCATTATGGCCAGCCGCACCATTGAGCAGGATCGGGATCGCAAAATGACCGTTATGACCACCGGCTTTATTGTATGCGGAGCTAAGCTTCCCATTGTCAGTATGATCGCCGGCGGCCTCTTCGGCGGAAGCGCTCTGGTGGCAACCACCGCCTATTTCTCCGGTATTGCCGCAGTGGTGATCTCCGGTCTGATGCTGAAAAAAACCAAGCCCTTTGCGGGAGACCCCGCCCCCTTTGTGATGGAACTGCCTGCCTATCATGCCCCCATCCCCGCCAATATTCTGAGAACCACATGGGATCGCGGCTGGGGCTTTATCAAGCGCGCCGGCACCGTGATCTTGGCGGCAAGCATTATTATCTGGGTCCTGAACAATCTCACCCTGCAGGGTGGCTTCCATTTTATCGGCGAAGGAAACGAAGACTCTGTTCTTGAAGTTCTGGGCAAATCCGTTGCCATCCTTTTTGCGCCCTTGGGCTTCGGCAATTGGGAGGCCGCTGTGGCCACCATTCTGGGGCTGGTTGCCAAGGAAGAAGTGGTCGGTGTATTCGGTACTTTAGGCGCCGAGCACGGAATGAGCGCCGAGCAATTCATTCATTCCATCTGGAACGGAAGCGGGCTTTCGGGAATGTCCTTCCTGCTCTTTAATCTCCTTTGCGCCCCCTGCTTTGCCGCGATGGGTGCTATCAAGCGGGAGATGAACAATTGGAAATGGTCTGCGGGCGCTATTACTTATATGTGCGTTTTCGCCTATGCTGTCTCCCTTTGCGTCTATCAGTTCGGCTCCTGGTTTGCAGGCGGCGGAAATATCGAGGGTACCATGGTTGCAGTTATGGTCGCCATCGTGATCCTCTACTTCCTCTTCCGTCCCAACCCCTACACGAAAAAAGGACGGTAATTGCGATGAATTGGCCCTCGATCATCATTTTGACTTTGGTGGCAACCGCCTTTATCGCTGTTATTGCCAATGGGATCCGCAAAAAGAAAAAAGGGATCTCCTCCTGCAATTGCGGCGGCAGCTGCGGTGCTTGCCCCATGGATTGTCCTTCGAAAAAATCATAAAAGCATCCGCCCTCGGTTTAAACCTTGGGCGGATGCTTTTTTATACCCTCTTGCGGTTGCTTTTGCCGGCGGGCATATTCCGCGCCGCAGGGAAGGTCACAAATTTAATGGAATAAAAATCGCATACAATGTAGTTCTCACTGCGAGGCTCATAAAGGGTCACAAAGCTCATCCCCACATCAAAGAGTACCCCCTCCTTCTGCACCAGCCCCGAGGTGCCGATGAGAAAATCAATGATGCAATATTGCCCCACATTGTTTTTTAAGACCTGCTGCCAAGAGCCAACATACCCCGGTAGCTGATCCATAGGCGGGTTGGTTCCGTTCCCCGGATTAAAATTACCGCTGTTTCCGTTTAATTCCATAGTATCACCTCATGTAAATTCATATAAGTCGGTAGGATCGTAAAAGCAATGGGCCTGATACCGCCCGATCAGATAGCCCACATCCGAAGGAAAATTGGGCCTGCACCCTGCCGAAAAGGGATTGTAAAACCAAAGAGCGCTCCCAAGCCCCGGCAAACGGTTACCGGCAATTGCCCAGTCGGCGATGTCAAAATGCACCTGGGTTGGATTCATGTTGTAAATGTTCTGGGGATTGTAACGCCCGCCCTCCTCGGTAGAGGCACAAGTAAACTGCCCCGGCTGTAATATGATGTTGCGGATGCTTCCGCCCATGCTGACACGCGCATACTCCCCGTAAGGAACCCGTACCCGATTCATGATCACACTGGCCACCGCCTTCATGCCGGTGTCCCCCTCGCCACCGGCCTCGCATTCGATCAACCGCGCCAATAACTCCCGATCATTATAGGGCATCTCCATCACCTCGCTTTCTTCACTCTATGCGCTCCGTCCCAAAAACAGAACTCCTACTCCTCCCAACCTCAAACTCAAACACCTCCCCCTTTCCCAATCCAGTCGGTCTTTTGTGTCAATTCAATTGGGCATTTTAGTCCCATTTGTCAATTCAATTGGGCATTTTAGCCCCATTTGTCAATTTAATTGGGCGTTTTAGCCCCATTTGTCAATTTAATTGGGCGTTTTAGCTCCATTTGTCAATTTAATTGGGCGTTTTAGCCCCATTTGTCAATTTAATTGGGCATTTTAGCCCCAATTGTCAATTTAATTGGGCATTTTAACCCTATTTGTCAATTTAATTGG
>JAZNGR010000166.1:0-9092 GCA_045576575.1 Eubacteriales bacterium | reverse complement strand
GTAAATCGAAGAAAAACGGAGAAAAACGGAGATATATCGAGATTGAAAACTGTAAATTGATTTTTTTGAAAAAAGTAGTTGACAATGGGTTTCGGTTGTATTATAATAACGTGGCAATGAAAAAGAGAAAATAAATTGGAGGAAGAAATTCGATGTCTACTTTTATGAAAAAGCAAGAGCAAGTCAACCGTAAGTGGTACATTGTCGATGCCGCAAATAAGCCGCTCGGCAGAGTTTCCACCCAGATCGCAATGATCCTGATGGGCAAGCATCGCCCCGACTACACCCCGCATGTTGACGGTGGTGACTGCGTGATCGTTCTGAACGCTTCTAAAGTCGTTCTGACCGGCGATAAGCTCAATAAGAAGTTCTATCAATACCATACCGGCCATATCGGCGGTTTGAAGGAAATCAGCTATAAGCGCTTGATGGAAAACAACCCCGAGAAAGTGGTCGAGTTGGCTGTTAAGGGTATGCTGCCCAAGAACAAAATCGCATCCGCTGCTATGACTCGCTTGAGAGTATTCTCCGGCGCAGAGCATAACCTGGGCGCTCAAAAGCCCGAAGTATTTGTGAAGTAAGGAGGACTTGACCAATGTATAATAACGAAAATTATTTCTACGGCACCGGCAGAAGAAAGTCTTCTGTTGCCAGAGTCCGCTTGCTTCCCGGTAGCGGCAATGTCACCATCAACGGCAGAGCGATGGACGAATATTTCGGTCTGGAAACCCTGCGTATGTTGGTTCGTCAGCCCATGGAACTGACCGGTACAATGGGTAAATATGATGTGATCGTCAACGTTGTCGGCGGTGGCGTCAGCGGTCAGGCAGGTGCCATCCGTCACGGTATCACCCGCGCTCTCATCGAGTCCGATGAGACCCTGAAGCCCATCCTGAAGAAGGCCGGCTTTGTTACCCGCGACCCCAGAATGAAGGAGAGAAAGAAGTACGGTTTGAAAGCCGCTCGTCGCGCTCCCCAGTTCTCCAAGAGATAACAGACTTATCTCAAGAGCACTCACTTATGTGGGTGCTCTTTTTTTGTGCGACGAGCGGCTTTTCGCCATCCCCGAGCGGTTGCCATCCTCGATGGCGAGCGAGTGGGGGCATCTGCTTAGCAACTCGCCAAGGGCGGGTTGCTCGTCGCGCTCCCCAGTTCTCCAAGGGTTGCGACTGCGACCGCTGCCGGTGGCAGAAAAAGGGAGCAGGTCAGCAGCTGCCGCAACACAAGAAATCTGCTGCAATTTATTTGCGGCGGATTTGTTGATGTTGCAAAGGGGCGTTTGTTAAAATATTGAAAACATCGAACTGATAAGTAAGGCCGTGGGTGCTCTTTTTTGTGCGACGAGCGGCTTGGGATATCTTCTCCGCAAGCAAGCGGTTTTGAGCAAAATATGCACAAAAACCCGAAAGATTTCGGTGCGTCTATGCAAATTTCATAAATCGTATTTTTTTGCAAAAAACGCCTCGGTTTTCGTTGACAATTCGCTATAATTTATGCTATACTTTTTCTTGAATTCAACGGTTCTTTGCGACTGACGGAAAAGGTGGAGTACCACCGGGGAACAAAGGACTATTTATGCCGACCGTCTGGGCGCACTTTCCTGTTGAGGAAACGTGCGCTCTTTTTTATTTCAACATCTAAAAAGGAGGGTCTCAAAATGAGAAAAGTTGCGGTGATGATGGGAAGCGACAGCGATCTGCCCATCGTACAAAAAGCCATTGATACTTTGGTATCTTTCGGCGTACCCTATGAAGCACATATCTACTCTGCACACAGAACCCCCGAGCAGGCAAAGGATTTCAGCCAAAGCGCCCGTGATAACGGCTTTGGCGCCATTATTTGCGCCGCAGGCATGGCTGCTCATCTTGCAGGTGCCATTGCAGCCAATACCACCTTGCCGGTTATCGGCATTCCTATCCAATCGAAGAACTTAGGCGGCATGGACGCCCTTTTGTCGACTGTAATGATGCCCCCGGGAATTCCCGTGGCAACGGTTGCCATCGATGGGGCTGTTAATGCCGCCTTATTGTCTATTCAGATTCTGGCGGTGGAGGATGAGAGTCTTGCACAAAAGTTGATGGAGAAACGGCAAAAGGATGCAGCGGCTGTTCTCGCTAAGGATGCTGCGTTAAATCAGTAATTTATTTAAAGGAGATAAAGAAAATGAAGCTTGTTTACACCGGAAAAACCAAAGACGTATTTGCACTGGATAACGGAAACTATCTTTTGAAGTTTAAGGATGACTGCACCGGAAAAGACGGTGTTTTTGATCCCGGCGAAAACTCTGTAGGGCTCACCATCGACGGTGTCGGTGATGTAAATCTTCGGATGTCCATCTATTTCTTTGAGAAGGTCAATGCCGCCGGCATCAAGACCCATTATGTTGATGCTTCCCTGGAAGATACTACCATGGAGGTTTTGCCCGCCAAGGTGTTTGGTAAGGGTCTGGAGGTTATCTGCCGCCATAAGGCTGTCGGCAGCTTCTTCCGCCGTTATAGTGACTATATCGAAGAAGGCGCTGATCTGCCTGCTTATGTTGAAATGACCTTTAAGAATGATGAAAAGGGCGATCCCTTGGTAACCAAGGATGGTTTGGTGGATCTGGGCGTTATGACTGCGGAGCAGTATGACGATATGAAAGAAATGACCCAGAAGATCACCCAGATCGTTGCCGATGATCTGAAAGAAAAGGGTCTGGTCCTCTATGATATTAAATTTGAATTCGGTTACGATGCCGACGGAAAGGTTATGCTGATCGATGAAATTGCTTCCGGCAATATGCGCGTTTACAAGGACGGTCAGTATATTGATCCCATGACTCTCAGCGAGTTGTTTTTTGCTTAATTTTTTCGGGAGGAGATCATGGGAGGATTTTTTGGAATCACCTCTAAAAAAGAATGCTTATCGGATGTGTTTTTCGGCATTGATTATCATTCCCATTTGGGCACCCGCCGAGCCGGCATTGCTGTTTATGACCGAGAGATCGGTCTTCAGCGGCAGATTCACGGTATCGAGCATGCTCCTTTTCGTACTCGCTTTGAGCATGTACTGGAAGAAATGTGCGGTACCGCAGCGATCGGTTGCATCAGCGATTGGGAGCCTCAGCCGCTGCTGATTCGCTCTAAGCTTGGCACCTTTGCCATTTGCGTGATCGGGAAAGTCAACAATGCCGATGAACTGATCGAACAGTATTTGATGCGGGACTGTGGGCATTTTGATGCCATGACCGGCGGCAAGGTCAATTCCACCGAATTGATCGCATCGCTGATCAGTCAGAAAGAAAACTTTCTGGAGGGCGTTAAGTTTATCCAGAATGTTGTTGATGGAACTGCCAATATACTGATCCTGAAAGAGGACGGCAATTTGATTGCTGCCAGGGACCGCTTGGGGCGGTTGCCGATTTTGATCGGTAAAGACGAAAATGGGTATTGTGTTACTTTTGAGTCTTATGTAGCAACGAAGTTGGGCTTTGAATTGAAAAAAGAATTGGGCCCTGCAGAGATTGTGGAATTATCTCCGGATACATTGACCGTTCTTTCGTTGCCGCAGAAGAAAAAGAAGATTTGCTCCTTTCTCTGGAGTTATTACGGCTATCCAACCTCCGGTTATGAGGGGGTTAATGTGGAGTGTATGCGCTATGAGAATGGGGTCTTGATGGCAGAAAGCGATCAGGAAAAGGGAGTGGCTACCGATCTGGACTATGTATGCGGAATGCCCGATTCCGGCATCCCCCATGCCATCGGTTATGCCAATAAGAGCGGGGTGCCCTATGCCCGTGCCTTCATTAAGTATACCCCTACATGGAACCGCAGTTTTACACCTACCCGTCAGGAAGATCGGGATCGGGTGGCAAAAATGAAGCAGATCCCTGTTCATGAATTGATTCGGGATAAAAAACTGCTTTTTGTAGATGATTCTATCGTTCGCGGGACCCAGATCCGCGAGACCGTGGATTTTCTTTATGAAAACGGTGCCAAGGAAGTGCATATGCGCTCCGCTTGCCCGCCGATCATGTTTGGCTGTAAATATCATAACTTTTCCCGTTCTACCTCCGATATGGATCTTTTGGCGCGTCGCGTGATTTTGGAGTTGGAAGGGGAAGAGGGCTTTGATCATATCGACGAATATATCGACGATAAAACCGAGCGTGGTAAGAAACTGCGCAAAGTGATCTGTGAGCGGTTCAACTTTGCTTCTTTGGAGTATCAATCTCTGGAAAATATTATCAAAGCAATCGGTCTTCCTGCTTGTGACTTATGTACCTATTGCTGGAACGGAAAGGAATAAATCATGAAAAATTCAAGATCCGAAAGCTATGCTGCAGCCGGTGTAGATATTACAGCCGGTTATAAAGCGGTTGAATTGATGAAGAGCCATGTGACTCGTACCAAGACTCCCGGTGCCGATCTGGATATCGGCGGCTTTGGCGGGCTGTTTGTGCCGGACATCGCCGGTATGAAAAAGCCGGTCTTAGTCAGCGGTACCGACGGTGTGGGCACCAAGCTGAAGATGGCTTGTTTGATGGACAAGCGTGATAGTGTTGGTAGCGATTGCGTTGCTATGTGCGTGAACGATGTTATTTGCTGCGGCGCAAAGCCCTTGTTCTTCCTGGACTATATCGCCTGCGGCAAGAATGTACCCGAAAGAATCGCCGAGATCGTTTCCGGTGTTGCCGAAGGGTGTGTTCAGAGCGGCGCCGCTCTGATCGGCGGCGAGACCGCCGAGATGCCCGGCTTCTATCCGGTGGATGAATATGATCTTGCCGGCTTTGCGGTAGGTATTGTAGACGAAGAAAAGGTTTTGGATAATAAAACTATGAAGGCAGGCGATGTTGTGATCGCACTGCCCTCCAGCGGCGTTCATTCCAATGGCTTCTCGTTGGTGCGCAAGGTTTTTGATGTTGATAATGCCGATCTCAAGAAGCCGATGGAGGAATTGGGCGGCAAGTCGGTAGGGGAGACCCTCCTGACTCCCACCAAGATTTATGTAAAACCTATGACTGCGCTCTTTGAGCAGGTAAAGGTCAAGGGCGTTTCTCATATCACCGGCGGCGGTTTCTATGAGAATATTCCCAGAAGTATTCCCGATGGCTTGGGTGCTAAGATCGAAAAAGATGCTGTTCGCGTTTTGCCGATCTTTGAACTCATCGCTAAAGTTGGAAATATCCCCGAGCGCGATATGTTCAATACCTTTAATATGGGTGTTGGCATGAGCGTTGTGGTGGCTCCCGAGGACGCAGATCGCGCTTTGGAGATCCTGAAGGCCAACGGAGAAGAGGCTTATGTGATCGGCTCCATTGTGGAATCCGAAGATAAGATCCTTTTGGTTTAAGCCTATGGAAAAGACAAAAATTGCGGTTTTAGTCTCCGGCGGAGGTACCAATTTGCAAGCTTTGATCGATGCGCAGGCAAGCGGCATCTTGCAGAGCGGTGAAATTGCATTGGTTCTTTCCGGCAAGCGTGATGCCTATGCATTGGAGCGGGCGGCAAAGGCGGAGATCCAAACCGAGATCGTTGTAAAAAAAGAATGCGCCGATCAAGCGGAGTTTGAAGCAAAGATGATCGCCGCTTTGGAAGCGCATAAAATTGAACTGATCGTTTTGGCAGGCTTTATGAATATTCTGAGTGCCGATTTTACCGATCGGTATCCCGAACGGATCATTAATGTGCACCCCTCCCTGATCCCTTCCTTCTGCGGAGAGGGCTTTTATGGGCTTCGGGTTCATGAGGCTGCTTTGAATTACGGTGTTAAGGTGACCGGCGCTACCGTTCACTTTGTGAATGAAATTCCCGACGGTGGGCGGATCATTGCCCAAAAGGCGGTGGCTATCCAAAAAGGGGATACCCCTGAAATCTTACAAAAACGAGTGATGGAAGAGGCGGAATGGATCCTGCTTCCTCAAGCGGTGGAGGATGTTTCTGCTGCCATCAGAAAGGGAGAAACAATATGAATATCTATGAGATCAAATCTATGGGCGAGCGGATCGCCGGAAACAGCTATGTGGGCCGCGGTATTGTGATCGGTAAAACGGCCGACGGTAAGAAGGCGGCAACTGCTTATTTCATTATGGGCAGAAGCGAGAACAGCCGCAACCGTATTTTCACCGAGAAAGACGGCGCAGTGTTTACCGAGCCCTTCGATCCCTCTAAGGTCGAGGATCCTTCCCTGATCATCTATGCGGCGCAGCGCCGCTATGAGAATAAACTCATTGTGACCAACGGAGATCAGACCGATACCATCTGGGAAGGTCTCAAAAACGGCGAAAGCTTTGCAACCGCGCTTACCTCCCGTGAATTTGAGCCGGATCATCCCAATCTGACCCCTCGCATCAGCGGCATGATCACCTTCGGTAAAGAGGATTTCACCTATGAAATGAGCATTCTCAAGAGTGCTGATGCGGCAGGTACTGCTTGCAACCGCTATCATTTCGCTTATCCTGCACTTGCAGGATTGGGTCATTTCATCCATACCTATGTATGCGATGGAAATCCCATTCCTACCTTCCAAGGGGAGCCCGAGCGGGTGAGCATTCCCGATGATATCGATGCTTTTACCAAGGATATTTGGGAAAATCTGGATGAGGATAATAAGATCTCTCTTTATGTTACCTATACCGATCTGGCAACCGGCGAGACCGATTGCCGTATGATCAATAAAAATTCCTGAAAGGGACGGTGCAAACCATGAAAGAATTTGAACTGAAATACGGTTGTAACCCCAACCAAAAACCTTCCAAGATCTATATGAAAGACGGTAGCGAGCTGCCCATCAAGATCCTTTGCGGTCGCCCCGGATATATCAATTTTCTGGATGCCTTCAATTCCTGGCAGTTGGTAAAGGAGATCAAAGAGGCGCTGGGTATGCCTGCCGCCACTTCCTTTAAGCATGTGAGCCCCACCTCTGCCGCAGTCGGTACTGTTTTGCCCGAAAAGCTGAAGAAGGCTTGTTTTGTGGATGATATCGAGGGCTTGGATGAGTCTCCCTTGGCCTGCGCTTATGCAAGAGCAAGAGGAACCGATCGCATGAGCTCCTTCGGCGATTGGATCGCTCTTTCCGAGGTTTGCGATGTTACGACCGCAAAGCTCATCAAGCGGGAGATCTCCGATGGCGTTATTGCCCCCGGTTATGAACCCGAAGCCTTGGAAATTCTGAAATCCAAGCGCAACGGAAACTATAATATCGTGGAGATCGATCCAAACTTTGTGCCCGATCCCATCGAGACTAAGCAGGTTTACGGTATTACCTTTGAGCAGGGCAGAAATGAGTTTAAGATCAATAACGAACTGCTGGCCAATCTGGTGACCGAGAATAAAGAATTGCCCGATAGTGCCAAGCGGGATCTGATCATCGCTTTGATCACCCTGAAGTATACCCAGTCCAATTCTGTTTGCTATGCAGTAGATGGGCAGGCCATTGGTGTCGGTGCCGGTCAGCAGTCCAGAATTCATTGCACTCGCCTTGCCGGTAATAAAGCGGATGTTTGGCATCTTCGCCAGCATGATAAGGTATTGAATCTGCCCTTCAAGGAGAGCATCAGCCGTCCCGACCGCGATAATGTGATCGACGGTTATATCAATAAAAACGAAGAGGATGTCTGCAAAGACGGCATCTGGCAGAAATACTTCACCGAGCAACCTGCTCCTTTAACGAAGGAAGAGGCTGATGAATACCTGGCATCTCTTTCCGGCGTTGCACTGGGTAGCGATGCATTCTTCCCCTTTGATGATAATATCGAGCGTGCCAAAAAGAGCGGTGTTTCCTATATTGCCGAGCCCGGCGGCTCTATCCGCGATGATATCGTAATTGAGTGTTGCGATAAGTACGGGATCGCTATGGCCTTCACCGGTATGCGCTTGTTCCATCATTAATAAGGAGTAATCAGAACTATGAAATTATTGGTTGTGGGCGGCGGTGGCCGCGAGCATGCCATTATTAAGAAATTGAAGGAAAATCCGCAGGTCACCGAGATCTTTGCCTGCCCCGGGAACGGGGGAATGGCGGAGGATGCCACCTTAGTACCCATCGGCGCCAAAGAGATCGAAAAGATCGTTGCCTTTGCCAAGGAGCAGGCTGTTGATTATGCGGTGGTCGCACCCGATGATCCTTTGGTATTGGGTGCGGTGGATGCCTTGAATGAGATCGGGATCCCTTGCTTCGGCCCCAAGGCCAATGCGGCGATCATTGAGGGAAGTAAGGTTTTTTCCAAAAATCTGATGAAGAAATATCATATTCCTACTGCGGAATATGAAGTGTTTGAGGATTGTGAGAAAGCCATCGCCTATCTGGAGACCGCTCCCATTCCCACTGTGATCAAGGCAGACGGTCTTGCTCTGGGCAAGGGCGTGATCATCGCTGAGACCCGTGAGGATGCCAAGGCGGCGGTTCGCTCCATGATGGAGGATCAGGTCTTTGGTGCCAGCGGAAACCGTGTGGTCATTGAAGAGTTTTTGACCGGCCCGGAGGTATCGGTTTTGTCGTTTACTGATGGAGAGACGGTTGTTCCCATGATCTCTTCTATGGATCATAAGCGCGCTTTGGACAACGATCAGGGCCTGAATACCGGAGGGATGGGGACGGTTGCTCCCAATCCGTATTATACCTCTGCTATTGCGGAGCAGTGTATGAAGGAGATCTTCCTGCCCACTGTTCGGGCAATGAAGGAAGAGGGGCGCACCTTTAAGGGCTGCCTTTATTTCGGCTTGATGCTGACTCCAAAGGGTCCAAAGGTGATCGAATATAACTGCCGTTTCGGCGATCCCGAAACCCAGGTGGTTTTGCCGTTGCTGGAAAGCGATCTGCTTACGGTGATGATGGCAACCACCAACGGCACCTTGGCCGAAACGGAAGTGAAATTCCGCGATGCCCATGCTTGCTGTGTTGTAATGGCCTCGGAGGGCTATCCCGGCAAGTATGAGACCGGCTATGAGTTGACCATTTCCACCGATCAGGTGTTTGTGGCAGGTGCGAAGCTGGAAGGCGGCGTGCTGAAAACCGCAGGCGGCCGTGTATTGGGGGTTACTGCGGTTGCAGAAACCCTGCAGGATGCTGTGGATGCCGCTTATGAGAAAGTAAAGAGCGTTCATTTTGAAAAT
>JAZNGR010000165.1:0-8486 GCA_045576575.1 Eubacteriales bacterium | reverse complement strand
GTCAACTCCTTGGCTCACAGAACGACATGGCTACGATCCGACTTCCTTGATCAACAATATCGGCGATATGGTAGAGCATGGAGAATACCTCTCCGCCGCCCAAAACGCCTATATCCGCGGCAATCGAACCTTGGCGCGCCAACTCCTTGCCGCCGTGGATCGGGACAAGCTGGCGGAACCTGCCAAATCCTATTACGATTCTTTGGACGATCGGTTGAACTGATATGAAAGAAGTAACGATATATTCCGACGGCGCCTGCAGCGGCAATCCCGGACCCGGCGGATGGGGAACCATCCTGGTTTATCGGAGCATTGAAAAAGAGCTCTCCGGCGCCGAAGAAGAAACCACCAATAACCGCATGGAACTGCTGGCAGCGATCATCGGGTTGGAAACCTTAAAAGAGCCCTGCAAAGTCACTTTGGTCAGCGATTCCAAATACCTTTGCGAAAGCATCAACCAAGGCTGGGTCTTTGGTTGGGAGCAAAACGGTTGGCGCAAGAAAGATAAAAAGCCTGCGCTGAATGTGGATCTTTGGGAGCGGATGCTCCGGCAACTGCGTCGCCATGAAGTTACCGTTGAGTGGGTCAAAGGCCACCAAGGTCATCCCTACAACGAACGGTGCGATCGGCTTGCCGTTGCCGCCTATACCGCTTTAAAATCATAATTTCATCACATTTGAAAGGATCTGACATCCGATGAAACGCATTTTAGCAATTTTGCTATGTTTCTGTCTTGCTCTGGGCGTCACCGCCTGCAAGCCGGATAATATCACCTATCCCACCGTCATTCAGACGCCCGGTTCCGCCGAAGAGGTCCAAAAGCCCGATCGGACAGAGGAGCCCGAAGAAGAGCCCTCCTTGAAGGAAGAACCCACCGAGGAAAAGCCCGCCGAGGAAGAGCCCACCGTGGAAGAACCCGAAAAAGAAGAGGAGAAAGAACCCGTAAACACCACCCCCGGCACCGCCGAAGATGTTCCCCTCTTGAATCCTTTGGCGGTAGAGGTCTTTACTCCCTCCAAAACCGTTCACAGTACCCTTCCTTTAAGCGGAATGATCCTCCCCGGCGCCTCGGTCAACCCCTTGACCAACCGCACGATCGTCATTTATACCGCCGATAGTTCCCCTGCCTTTTCTTATACCAACGAAAAGGGCAAAACCGTTACCGAATGGGATTGGATGAAGGAACTTGCCGCCGAGCAAGGATTTTTCTTAAAATACAGCATCAAAAACAAGAATGTTTCACTAAAATCCCAGCGCACTGCCCTTTATGCAGGGCAAAAACTGAGTCTGGTGCAGATGCGCGCCGAAGAATTGGGTATCGGAATGACGCTCAGTCGCTCCGCCGCCGACCTGATCGACCAAGCGGTGCAATCCTTTGGTATCAGCGGCGCCGTTTTAAAAGGCAGCAACCATACCCTCTTTGCACCGGTAGGCAATATCCATGCCCTTTGGTATAATCCCGCTCTGCTTCCCCAAGAGACCGATCCTGCCGCTTTGGCAGCCGCCAATCAATGGACGGTGGAGCAATTTAAAGCCATTTATACCGATTCGGTTTCCAAAAGCGCCAAGCCGCTGCAGATGGAACTGCCCTTGGCTTGGGCGACTCTCTCGGGCAGAAGTCCCTTAACCCTTCTGGACGGCAAACTGGACAATAACCTCTATGCCCGCGTTACCCGTGAAACGTTTTCCGTCTTGCGGGAACTGTTCCAAGAACTTCCCACCTTTGTGGCGGTTCCCAATACGGAATATTCCCTCGCCAAAAATGATGTTACCATGGCATATACCGCCATTCCCGATGCCGCCAAGGATGTAACCCTCACCTTTGCGCCCTTGCCGGCGCTGGAGGAGGGCACCCCGGGCACCGTCACCTACACCGGCACCTTCTTCGCTCTGCCGAAGTTCAATGAAGACGTAGAATCCTCGAAAGCCGCTTTGACCTTTGCTGAACTTTGGTGCAACCGTTATACTGAAGTTTTGGCAGGCAAACTGCAGGCACTGGGCATCAAGGGAAGCACCTATGAAACGTATGCCGCTATGGCAGAAACCCAAGGTTCCTTGATCTTCCGCCATCCGGAGATCGAAGCCCTTGCAAAGCCCTATCTGCAAGGTCTTACCGACCCCACCGTTGATATGGACAAAACCTATAACTCCATCCAAAACGAAATCAATAATATCATCGCGGTTCAAAATCTTTATTACTAAACCAAAAGCGCAGCCGAGAGCTGCGCTTTTTGCGTTTTCGCTCCTTTGAATAAAGAGGCTTCTTTCGGTCCAAAATATGGAATGAAAGGAGTGAACACACATGGAATTAAAAGGAAGTAAAACCGAAGCCAATCTGATGGCTGCCTTTGCGGGAGAATCTCAGGCGCGCAATAAATATACCTACTACGCCGCCAAAGCAAAGCAAGACGGCTACGAGCAGATTGGCGCCTTTTTTGAAGAAACCGCCCAAAATGAAAAGGAGCACGCAGAGATTTGGTTCAACCTGCTCCATGGTACCGCGGCGCCCACCGAGCAGAATTTGGATGATGCCGCCAAAGGAGAAAACTACGAATGGACAGAAATGTACGCAGAGTTTTCTGCCGTTGCCAAAGAGGAAGGTTTTGATGAGATCGCATATCTTTTCGACGCTGTTGGCAAAATTGAGCGAGAACATGAGCAACGCTTTTTAACCCTCAAGGGCAACATCGAGGGAAATCTCGTTTTTGAGCGCGAAGGAAAAGAGATTTGGATCTGCCGCAACTGCGGGCATATCCACGAAGGACCTCAAGCACCTATGCATTGCCCTGTTTGCAAAAAGCCCAAAGCATATTTCCAGTTAAAAAACAGCAATTATTAAATTTAAAAAAGAGAACCATGAAAAAGACCTTGCGTGCAGGGTCTTTTTTTGTTATGATAGAAGCATCTTAGAAATGTGAGGTCTTTTATGAAACCGTTGAAACTGAAAGCCGCTTTTAAAGATTACATCTGGGGCGGCACCAAATTAAACGATCGTTACCATAAAAACTCCGGCTTGGAGCGCACCGCCGAAAGTTGGGAACTCTCCACCCATCCCGACGGACTCTCGGTCATCTGCGGCGGAGAATATGACGGGATGACGCTTCGAGATTATATCGCCCGCGATCCTGCTGTTTTGGGCACCGCCCGTACCGGCGATGAACTGCCCATTTTGGTAAAACTCATTGACGCCGCCGATAATTTGAGCATCCAGGTCCATCCCAACAACGAGCAGGGAAGAGCTTGGGAAAATCAAAACGGCAAAACCGAGATGTGGTACGTAATGGAATCCGAGATCGGTTCGGAGATTGTCTTCGGCGTAAAGGAAGATACCACCGGGGAAGCCTTGGCAGAAGCCATCCGCACCAATACGGTGATGGATCTTTTGGAAAGCGTTCCTTCTTATAAAGGGCAGGTCTACTTTGTGGATGCCGGAACCATCCATGCCATCGGCAAGGGGAACCTCATTGCCGAGATCCAGCAAAATTCCAACGTCACCTATCGACTCTATGACTATGATCGCCGCGATAAATTCGGCAACCCCCGAGAATTACATATCGAAAAAGGCATTAAAGCCTCCAATCCCAAACGATTGCAACGCCGCGCCATTCCCAACTGCTCCGACGGTACCCGTCTTTTGGGTAGTTGCCCCTATTTCCAAGTGAAAGAACTAAAGGTCAACGGCGCAACAGAGCAGATCTGCTATCCGGAGAGTTATCAATGCCTGATGGCAGTAGAAGGGACCGTTTCTGTAAACGGCGAACCCTTGCAGGTAGGGGAGACCCTCTTCCTGCCGGCAAATTTCGGCGCTTATACAGTGGAGGGCAACGGTACCCTCTTAAAAACCACCAACCCGCCCCGCTATTTTGCAGGCATTGACCTGGGTGGCACCAACATTGCCGTTGCCATTGTGGATGAATACGGCAACCTCTACGGAAAAGCCCGCCGCAAGACCGCAATGCCCCGCCCCTATCATGAAATTTTCGATGATATGGCAGTCTGCGTCCGCGATGCGGTGCGCTACAGTGGCTTGACCATGGACGATATTGAATCGGTAGGCATCGGTTGCCCCGGCGCCATCAACATCCAAGAAGGCACCGTAGAGTTTTCCAATAACCTGGGCTTTTACGATGTTCCCATCGTTTCTTATATGGAAAAAGCATTGGGCAAGAAGATTTATGTGGAAAACGACGCAAACGCTGCCGCATGGGGCGAGTTTCTTGCGGGCAGCGGCAAGGGGACCGATAACATGATCATGGTCACCTTGGGAACCGGTGTCGGCAGCGGGATCATTGTCGATGGACATCTTTTGACCGGTGCTTGGGGCAAAGGCGCCGAATTGGGGCATATGGTTCTGCGTCTGGACGGAGAACCCTGTACCTGCGGCAGAAAGGGTTGCTTTGAAACCTATGCTTCCGCCACCGCGCTGGTCAACCAAACCAAAGCCGCCATGACCGCCAATCCCTATTCCGATCTTTGGCGGGTCGCCCCCTCTTTGGATCAGGTCAACGGCAAAACCGCCTTCGATGCCACCGATAAAATCGCCAAAGGCGTGGTGGAGCAGTATCTGCGCTATCTTGCCGAAGGAATTGTGAATATCGTCAATATCTTCCAGCCGGAAGTCATCACCCTGGGCGGCGGCATCAGCCATTCGGGAGAGGCGATCTTAGCGCCTATCCGCGAAGAGATCAAAGAACGCTCCTTTGCCCGCTTCGGCAAAGAGCAAACCGCCGTCACCTGTGCAACGCTCGGCAATGATGCCGGCATCATCGGCGCGGCGCTCCTTTGGAAAAACGAGTAATTAAAAAGAGGCTGTTAAAAACCATGGGTTTTTAACAGCCTCTTATTTATTTGTGTTGATTCAGATACTCCAAAAGGTCCGATTCGGTCACCGTTTCGCTGATGGAAAGCCGCCCTAATCCAATGAGTGTTTGCGGTTGGTATTGCGTTATCATGTTGACCTTTATTCCATCGGTGGTCAATGTTATTTTTATACCAAGTTCCTGCATGGTTTGGTCTGTCAGCGGGCAGGTTTCTCCGCCCGGATAGGCGATGGCCCAATGTTCTTGAACACCCCATTCCGCCAAAAGCGCCCGCTCTTTTTGATGATCCGCCGTCAATGTTGCCACATAATCGGCCTCGCTCTCCCATTCAAAGGGCAAAATGTTCTTGCGAATGGGATCCGCCTGCTCCAAAGCAAGGCTTTGGTGCATATCATAGGTATGGGTTTGCAGGGTGATCAATCCGCTTGCCAGCATCTCCTTTGCTTCTTCTTTGCCAAAATGGGGAAGGATCGGGTGCCCGGTCTCTTTATAGGTGTCGCTCCCTGCCGTGCAACCAATCACAAAAATGGTAGCAGGAAAACCATACTCCTTTAAGATGGGAAACGCCAACCGATAATTGCTGGCATATCCATCATCAAAGGTAATCAAAACCGGCTTTTCAGGAAGAGTTCCTCCTTCGGTAAAAGAGACCAACTGTTGGCAGGTAATGGGCGTATACCCTTCCTTTTTCAAAAGTTCCATCTGGCGACGAAACCCTCTCACCGAAACGGTGGCGTTCCCATCGCCCTGTTCATCCAAATGATGATACATCAAGATCGGAAGCGGCTTGCTCTCCGGCTCCTTGCGACATCCGCCTAACAGCAAAAGCACGAACACCATCGCCGCGCAAATACAAACAATCTGTCTTTTCATGCTCTTTGAATCCGAATAAAGCAGGCGTCAAAAGCGGGGATCTCTTTTTCGTTTCCGTAAAGAACCTCTGCCACGCGATAGCCCTCTCTCAAGTTCAGGTTTAAGGCTTGGGGCTCCTTCGAATAGTTGACCGCCGCACAAAGAACACTCCCGTCTGCTTCGGGATGGAAAGTCAACCCGATAAAGGGATTTTCGGTGGTGGCTTCATGGGCGGCCAAGGCATCGGCAAAGACTGCCCGATAGATCTTATAGTACTTCTCGTTGGTAAATTCCTTTTTATGGAGGAGCATGGTCTCCAGCGGGAAGTTCACATAGATCACCTTCCCCTTGCCGTAGGAATTGATGCTGATGGCAGGGATTCCCTGATCGTCGTATGCCAATACTTCCGCGGTGGTGGCAACCGTATTATATTGCCGCCCACGACTGAAAGGAATGGTCTCCCCGCTCAAAGAAAGGGTGCCGCTTCCGCCCGCCGCGGAATCTTCGATCCGCAAGCCGGTCAGCGCCTCAAACTCCGAAAGAACGCCGATATCGTTGGAAAGATAAAGGGTGGCGCCTTCTTTTACCTTTTGCTGTAATTTAAGATAATTGTCCCGCCGCATGATTCCGCCGCCGGTCACCGAAGGCATCATATAAACCGAAGCGTCGGGCAGTTCGTCCTCCCCATAGGCATAGCGGAGATTCAGCCCCGCCTGCTTGGCAAGAACGCAAGCCATATAGTTCATGCCCCATTGATCCTGACCGCGGGTGGAGATGCAAACCGCATCCTCTCGCGCCTTGGGCAAATCAAAATCAAAGGATTTCAGAATCTTGGATACTCTGCCGGTTTCTTTCAATACCGGCTTGGGGGTGCCGTCAGCAAACCGCATTCCCAACTCGATCTCGCACATCTGATAGCAATAGGGAGTATGCTCCAGCATATTCTGCTCGTTGGCACACCACCACATGACGCCCAACGCGCCGTGGATCCAATTGGAGAAGAGATTGACCCGCATAAAGCCTGCAGCATTTTCTTCGGAACAAACCATGGGACCCATGGATCCAATCTCCTCTACCAGACAGGGTCTGCCGCCGATATCGGCATAGTATTTGTTTTCGCAAGTAGCGTGCAGCGCCGTCCGCATGGATTGCATGAGATCCTGATTGGCATACTGCACCCAATAGGGATAAGGATGGGTCGTAAGAATATCGCAGGTCTCTGCCTGACCCGCCATGGTCCATTTGCGCTTGGCGCTTCCTTGGGGCACCAATCCGTGCATCCCCGAAACAACGGGACGGGTAGGATCCGCCGCCCGAATGGCGTTGGAAATGATTAGGCTCCAATTGGTGGCATCGTGCTCATTCTGAGCACCTCCCAGATTATTGCATTCATTGCCCAGATCCCAAGCATAAATGGTGTCACGATGCTTAAAGCGGTTCACAAACCCCCGCACAAACCGTTGCTGTACCAAAAGGGCAAAGGGATCGGTATGAAGAGACTTGCCGTAAAGAGCGGGGGGGATGTAAGTCTCACCGCTCATAAACCCGGTGATCAGCCCCACAATCAGCTTGATGCCAAAGGCATCGCAAAGATCGCAAAATTCATCAAACCGCGCCAGCATGGTCTCGTCCAGAAATTCGGGATTGGTGGGCCGACTGTTGTCGGGCATCCGATACTCTATGATCTTGCCGCTGCTGCCCCAGATGGGAGTCATGGGCTGAAAATCACGCCAATTGGGGAAGACCCGCATATATTCCACTCCGTTGCTTGAGAGAACCTGCAGATCCTCCCGCACAACATCCGGCTCCCATTGCCGCCACATCTCTGTTCCGGCATTAGATGCCCAGTAATTACAACCAATCATAAAAGGGGTTTTCATAAATGCTGCTCCTTTAACTGTTTTCTGCCCATATTTTAACATACCAAAAAGCCAAAGTAAAGCAAAATGCATCATTCTCTCAAAAACGCACCCGTACCAATTCAATTGGTAGAATAATGCCTCATATACCAATTCATTTGGTATAAAAACCCCATTCATTTGGTACACGCCTCCCTTTCTGTCAATTCAATTGTGCATATTGTCAATTGAATTGTGCATAAACGCCTCTGTGCACAATTGAATTGGGCATATTTCCCCGATTTTTTTAATTTATTTGCGCATATTTGCCATATGCACAATTCAATTGGGCATTTCAGGAAAACAGAAAATAACAGGACAATCAAAAAATAAGAGCGAGTTTAGATGCAGATGTGCTTTTCTTTCACCTTCGGCTGTATGTCGATACGCCGAGTGGTGAAAAAAGTGCAAAAAAGGAGACACATCTGTGTCTGCTTTTTGGTCTGCGCTAAAAATCGCCCCTTGGATAAATAAGGGCGAGTTTAGATGCAGATTTTCGTTTCTTTCATCCCGAAGGCGTATGCGATACGCCGAGTGGTGAAAAAAGTGCAAAAAAGGAGACACCGTTGTGTCTCCTTTTTGTTCTGCGCTAAATCGCCCCACAGGAAATAAGGGCGAGTTTAGATGCAGATGTGCTTTTCTTTCACCTTCGGCTGTATATCGAAATGCCGATGAGTGAAAAAAGCGCAAAAAAGGAGGCACCGTTGTGTCCCCTTTTTGTTCTGCGCTAAATCGCCCCACAGAAAATAAGGGCGAGTTTAGATGCAGATGTGCTTTTCTTTCACCTTCGGCTGTATGTCGATACGCCGAAGGTGAAAAAAAGTGCAAAAAAAGAAGGTACCGTTGTGTCTCCTTTTTGTTCTGCGCTAAATCGCCCCACAGAAAATACGGGCGAGTTTAGATGCAGATTTTCGTT
>JAZNGR010000164.1:0-6007 GCA_045576575.1 Eubacteriales bacterium | reverse complement strand
TCCCTTTTGTAAAGCTTGAAAATGAGTAAGGTTTTAGAACGAAATTCTTTTCTCCGGCCGGATTTTTCAAAAAATTCGGATGAAGGAAAGAAGAAAAAAAGATGCCGGAGGCATTGAACCCCTCGGCTGATGGACAAGGAACCTGCTATCAAGTCTGATAAAGCTCCGCGGCAAATGCCTCGGGGCTTATTCCCGTTTTGATAATTTTTGTTAAGACGGCCCCTGCGGGCGGCCGCGCGGGTCTCTTTTGCAAGCGCGCGGATACCTTAAACGGATCCCGCGGAGAGGTTTAACAAAAATTTTAAAATAGGGGCTTGTTTTTCGCAATTCATTTGGTATACTGAAAGCGCCCAAAGGAGTTTACATAATGCGAAGGGCGGGCTTGAGCACCCCGACCGGCATTAGAATTATAGTGAAAAGAGCAACCTACACGGTATTTTACCGTGTGGGCTGCTCTTTTTTGCTTATTTAGGGATTTTTAGAGAGAAGGTGAGCGGGTGGATTATGAGACTTTAAAGAGGCTCAAAAGCGTTTTAAAGGGCAAGCGGGCGAAGTTTTGCGAAGAATATGTCATTGATCGGAACGGGACCCAAGCCGCCATCCGCGCGGGGATCCCCGAGAAGGGCGCGGCGGTGCAGGCCCATCGGTTCCTTTTAGAGCCGGAGGTGCGCGCCTATATTGATGGACTGACTGAGGCGGCGGCAGAGGCGGCCGGAGTGAATAAGAATAATCTGATCTGCAAGACCGAGGAAATCTATCGGCGGTGTATGCAGGATAAGCCTAAGATGGAATATGATCCTGTGAGCGGGGAATGGCAACCGGTGGGCGAATATGAATTTGATCCGCGGGGCGCCACCAAGGCAGCGGAGCTGCAGGCAAAGCTGATGGGCGAGCTGACCGAAAAGCGAGAGATCGAGGGCGGCGGGATCGAGCTGATTGTGAGACCGAGGGCGAAGGATGAAGACGCGGCTGGAGTTTGAATATACCGAGCGGCAGGAGGCTTTTATCTATGCCCAAGCGGATGAGGTTCTCTTCGGCGGCGCGGCGGGCGGCGGAAAGAGTTTTGGACAGTTTCTGGATGCGGTGATGTATGCGGCGCAATATCCGGGCAGTAAGCAGATCATCTTCCGCCGCACCTATCCGGAATTGGAGCAGAGCATCATCCGCACCTTTCGGGGAGCCCTGCCGAAGGCGGCGTTTCAATACAACGCCACCAAGCACACCGGCATATTTCCGAACGGCTCCATTATCGACTTTGGATATATTGATCGGGAGGCGGATGTATACCGCTATCAGTCGGCGGAATTTGATGTGATCCGCTTTGATGAACTGACCCACTTCACCGAGGGGATGTATATCTATCTGATCTCCCGTTTGCGGGGGACAACACCCTACCCGCGATCCATGAAAAGCACCACCAACCCCGGCGGCATCGGCCACACTTGGGTGAAGGAGCGGTTTATTGATCCCGCGCCGCCGGATACGGTCTTTGAAACCGAAATGGGCACACGGGTATTCCTGCCTGCAAAGGTGCAGGACAACGCCTTTTTGATGAAGGGAGACCCTGCATACCTCAAAAGATTGGAAAACCTGCCTGAGCGGGAGAAAAAAGCCTTGCTCCACGGTGTATGGGACATTTTTGACGGACAATACTTTGATAATTTTGACCGCTCGATCCATGTGACCGATCCGGTCTTTGATGTTGAGCGGGCGCCGCAGGATTGGGAATTCTATATTGCCCTGGACTACGGTCTGGATATGCTGGCGGCGTATCTTTGCGGAGTCAGCCCGCGGGGCGACTATCATATCATTCGGGAATTTTACGATGGAAATCAGCATCCTGCCGGAAACCATAAGGGGCTGATCATCTCGGAGGCGGCCAAAGCCATTCTGGAATTGGAAAAGGGCTTTTCGGTACGCCGTCGATTTGCTCCGCCGGATCTTTGGGGAAGATCCAAGGACACCGGCAAGAGCGTTGCCGAGGTATTCCGTGAGAATGGCTGCACCCTTTGGCGGGTGGATAACAGCCGCGTTGCCGGATGGATGGAATTAAAGGAGCTTTTACAGCCGAAAGAGGATGAGCAGGGCTGCCGAACGGCGCAGCTGAAGATCTGGAGCAATTGCCGCCATCTGATCCGCACCCTTCCCTCTTTGGCGGTGGATCCTCATAACCCCAACGATACGGCGAAGGAGCCCCATGAGCTGACCCATGCGCCGGACGCCTTGCGATATTTTATTGCTGGACGGCCGCGAAGCAAGCCGACGGTACCCAAAAAGCCGCGGTATGATTTTGAATTTCAAAAGCCGCCGACGCACATTGGCGCCGGTGAGATCATCAAACCGATTTAGGAGGTAAAACCATGCAGACAATTATCGTATTTTTGTTGATATTGATCGTTCTTCTTTTGGGCGAGTTGGTGGTCTTGAACCTAAAGGCCGAAAGAAGAAGGGAGCCGCTTTCGATTCCCGAACGGATCGAGGAGCGGCGGATCCAAAAGGAACGACGGGCGGCAGAGCGGGAGCAAAGCGAGGAAGCCACCCGCAGAATGAAGCTGATGAAGGAGGTTGAGGATTACAATGGCGATATTCGGTAAAAAGAAAAAGCCCCCCAAGACGCAGGCGGCGGAGATCTGGCACAAATTCGAGCAGGGCCTTGATTACGGGCGGATCAACGGCCGCTTCAATGAGGCGGAAAAATGCTTTCGCTTTTATGAAGGGGACCAATGGAACGGGGTGCGGAACGCCGACAGTGCGTTGCCGTTCTATAACTTCATCACGCCGGTGATCAATTTCAAGCGCGCCAAGATCTCCATGAATTCCAAGGTGATCTCCTTTACCTCTCAAAAGGAGGATAAAAAAGGCCTTTTGGATGCCTTAAATCGCAAGATCAAAGAGGCTTGGGAATTCGGCAAGATGGACGATGAATGCTGGGAGGCTTCGCAATACGGCCTGGTGGAGGGCAATGCTTTTCTCTATTTTTACAACGGGGAGTATTTCCAAATGGAAAAAGAGCTCTGCCGCTGCCTGGATCGGGAAAACTTTGTGCAGATTCTGGACGGTTGCAAGGTCTTTTTAGGCGATGAGGAAGAAAAGAAGCTGCAGAATCAGCCTTGGATCCTCATCCAGGAGCGACTGCCGGTGGAGCGGGTGCGCGAGATCGCCAAAAAGAACGGCATTGATGAGCGGGAGATCGAAGATATTCTGGCCGATCATCGGGAGGAGGCGGAGATTACCACCGGTACCAAGACCGAGCAGAAGGATCAACAGGGATATATTACTTCGCTGATCTATTTTGAACGGCGGGATAAAAGTGTATGGTTCTGCCGGATGGTGAAGGATCTGATCTATCAGGATTTTCAGGATCTGAAGATGGAATATTATCCGCTGGTGCATCTTGCCATCAACCGCCAGATGGGAAAGGCTCGAGGGCTGGGCGAGGTAAGACGAATGATCCCCAACCAGATCGAGGTGAACCGCACCCTGGTGCATCGCAAGCACGCGGTACACATCAGCGCCTATCCCAAGCAGATCATCAACACCGATTATGTGCAAGGAAATCAAGACCTGGATGCGGTTGGCGCCAAGATCCTGATCGACGGCGGACAGAATCTCAATAATGTGCTGCAGGCCATCGGCTATCTACAGCCTGCGGCCATCAGTGCAGATGCCACTGTATTGCAAAATGAGCTGATCGGTACCACCAAGGAGCTGGCAGGTGCAGGCGGCGCGGCGCTGGGCAATGTGAATCCGGAGCAGGCTTCGGGTGACGCTATTGTGGCTGTGCAGGTGCAGGCGGATATCCCGCTGAATCGGGAGATCGCGGCCTTTGCCCAGATGATCGAGGATGTTGCCCTGCTTTGGTTTCATATGTTCAAAGCCAACAATGCACCGACCTTCAAGGCCGGCGATAAGGGCGAAGGAACGGTGGATGAGCTGGATCGGCTTTGCCCCTCATTGCGGGTGGATATTGTGACCCCCGAAGCGGAGCGGGCCAAATTCAATAATCTTTATACGCTGATGACCCAGAGGCTGATCACCTTTGAGGAGCTTCTGGAGCTGGGCGAGGGAAGCTCGGATCTGCCCATTGAGAAGATCAAGGAGATCTATGAGGCCCGAAAAGAAAAGGAATTGGCGCAGATGGATCGGCAGATAGCTGCCTTTGATGCGGAACAGCAAAAGCAGACCCAGCAGATCGAGCTGGATAATATGATGACCGGCGCGGATTCGGATGCCGCCTTCGCCGGAATGTTTGGAGGTTGATGAGAGATGGCTTTTTCAAAAGATTTAACAAAACCGGTGAAAGAAGCGTTTACCGAAGATGGGGATACTAAAGTTGTTGAATTGACGGAAAACGATGTAGGGCAAATGTGGCATTCCAGCCGCGCCGACAATGGATTTTCTGAAGACGCCTCAGAGGTAAAGGGCTTTTTTGATTACATCTCAAGGAGGGTCCTTTTTCCTTGGATGCAGGGCGCTGTCCGAGTGATTAATAAGTTGTCGGATCGGTTGAATGACTTGGCGGGCAAAACGATCAAAAGCATTTCGATGCGTGACCATAAGTTGTTTTTTATTCATGCAGATGGTTCGGAATTTATAAGCGATTCTTTAAAAGGAGACAAAGGTGATCCTGGACCTAAAGGGGATACAGGAAACACTGGCGCCACAGGACCCACCGGTCCGGCTGGGAAAACACCGGAGCGGGGCGTAGATTATTGGACCGAGAAAGACAAAAACGATATTAAATCATATGTGGAAAATGCAATTCTCGGGGGTGAGTGGTGATGAGTTTAAAAGAAAAAATGACCGCTCTTGCCGATACACTGCGTACTAAATCCAGACGTGAAGGTCCGCTGACTTTGGATGATATGATCGACATCGGCAATGAATTATATGAGACCGAACCAAAAGCGTGCACAGTTAATTTGATGATTCATGAGGCGCTTGGTTATACCAAGACGGTAAATTATACAAAAGTTGAAGACGGAATCGTCTCGATGGCGGAATACGAATCGAATACAAGCGGGATGTTAGCACTTTCTGATGTGTTGGCCGGATCGGTGCTATGGATTAAAACTGATGCCTGCGGAGTTGAGGGGAAGGTGAACCCAACGATTGAAAAAAATGCCATGGTTCTCAGTCAAAAGAATAAAGATGGTTGCCTTTACATGACGTTCTTAATTGCCGGAGATTGCACAGTCGATATCCCGCAAAACTATGCTTATGATGAATACCATATTTCCGAAAATGGGGAACACAATGTTTCGGGATATAATAAGGCGATTGTGGAGGTGCAACAAGCAAATCCCTGCACCGTAAATATTGATCTTTTTGAAATGGTGGGGAATGAAATTAGTGTCCGCTATATTCAGGTATCAAATGGCAATTGTGGGTTAGCAGCTACGGTCATTCATAGTCCCGGCACACTTAACGATGTGATGAAGGGTTCGGTGTTAACAATTCACTGTGATGTTTTTCCAAGCGAATATACCTACGATGTTTTTGTTGAGGGTAAGGCTGAACTTATTGACAACAAAATGGGCGAAGGCGGATATATTACCGTAGCTGTTACGGGTGATTGTAAAATATTGCAAGAGGACACTTGCGACACCACAATGGAAATCACAGAAAACGGCACTCATTTGGTTAATGACTGCAATGCGGTCGAAGTAAAAGTGGCGGAGAGTTTCCTTGCATATTACAGAAGGGAAACCACAGAGATTCAAATACCCCCGGATGTTGTGAATCTTGTTCCTTATGCCTTCAATAGTCATGTGCAAATGACATCAGTCGATTTTGGCAATGTGGAAGTGATCAACCATTATGCTTTTTATGGGTGTACTGGATTGCGTGAAATAACGATTCCCGGTTGCGTTAAAACACTTGGAAGGAGATCTTTTCAAAATTGTTTGGATAGAAATACAGGCGAGGGATTGACCAAGGTTACTTTTAAAGGCACACCGAACATTATTGATAGTACAGCGTTTGATGGATGTACTGCATTAACGGA
>JAZNGR010000163.1:0-25973 GCA_045576575.1 Eubacteriales bacterium | reverse complement strand
ATTTGTCTTCCTAAGACCGCTTGGCCTCCGACTTGGCTTCAAGGGCTCCAGAAAGAGCACTCCCTTCGCCGCTCAGATGGCTGCAGAGACTGCCGCTAAGGCAGCAATGGAGCACGGTCTGAAGACTGTTGAAGTATTTGTGAAGGGACCCGGCGCCGGTCGTGAGGCTGCGATCCGCGCTCTGCAAACCGCAGGTTTGGAGATCACCATGATTAAGGATGTTACTCCGATCCCCCACAATGGTTGCAGACCCCCGAAGAGAAGAAGAGTATAAGGAGGAGAAGACGAAATGGCAAGATATACTGGAGCTGTGTGCCGTCAGTGCCGCAGAGAAGGTCAGAAGCTGTTCTTAAAGGGCGAGCGTTGCTATTCCGATAAGTGCGCTATCACCCGTCGTGCTTATGCTCCCGGCCAGCATGGTCAGGGCAGAAAAAAGGTGTCCGAGTATGGCACCCAGCTTCGTGAGAAGCAAAAGGTCAGAAGATACTATGGCGTTCTGGAGTCCCAGTTCGCTAAGTACTACGAAATGGCCGTTAAGAAACAGGGCGTTACCGGTGACAATCTGATGTCCATCGTGGAGAGCAGATTGGACAACGTGATCTACAGATTAGGCTTTGCTATGTCCAGACCCGAGGCGAGACAGTTGGTTCGCCACGGACACTTTACCTTGAATGGTAAGAAAGTAAACATTCCTTCCTACCTGGTAAGCGTAGGAGATGTGATCGCTATCAAAGAAGACAGCATGTCTTCCGCGAAGATCAAGGCCATCCTTGAAGCAAACGAGAAGCGTGCGATCGTGAAGTGGTTGGAGCTCAACGGCACCACCGCTAAGGTTGTTGGCTATGCCGACGCCGAAGATATCGACCTCCCCGTAGAAACCCACTTGATCGTCGAGTTGTATTCCAAATAAAAAGCGTTCTTTGTTGTTGCAGTGCCTGCTGTGCCGGATCTTTTTCCGCCCATCAAACACTGCAAAACAAAAGCCCTTTTTAAAGCAGTTATTATACTGTTGCGAATGCTATACGAGATTAGGATGTTTCGATTTACACGCGCACCCCGCGCGATGATAATATAAGGAGGTTTTAGATATGATCGAGATTGAAAGACCCCGCATTGAGACCGAAATCATCGGCGAAAACGGCGAATACGGCAAGTTTGTTGCCGATCCTTTGGAGCGTGGCTATGGCTTGACCTTGGGCAACTCCCTGCGCCGCATCCTGCTTTCTTCCCTGCCCGGCTGTGCTGTTGTGGCAGCGAAGATCAATGATGTTCCTCATGAGTTCACCACCATTGAGGGTGTGAAAGAGGATGTAACCGAGATCGTTCTCAACATTAAAGGCATTATCCCGAAGCTTTATTGCGATGAGCAAAAAACCGTATATATCGAGGCAAAAGGTCCTACCGTTGTTACTGCCGGCGACATTAAAGCAGACAGCGATGTAGAGATTCTCAACCCCGACCATGTTCTGGCAACGCTGGGCGACGGCGCTACGTTGAACATGGAGTTGGTTATTGACCATGGCCGTGGCTATGTTTCCGCAGAGAAGAACAAAGTGTATACCGAGAACCAGACCAATATGCTGGCGGTAGACAGTGACTTCTCCCCTGTCACCAAGGTGAACTATAAGGTGGAAAATACCCGCGTTGGTCAGATCACCGACTTCGATAAGCTGACTCTGGAGGTGTGGACCAATTCCGTCACCTCCGCCAGTGATGCGGTTTCGTTGGCCGCAAAGGTAATGAACGAGCATCTTTCTCTGTTCATTGATCTGTCTGAAAAGGCAAAGAACGCAGAGATCCTGGTGGATAAAGATGAAACCAAGGCCTGCACCACTCTCCGTATGACCATTGAGGAACTGGATCTTTCCGTTCGTTCCTTCAACTGTCTGAAGAGAGCCGGTATCAATACCGTGGAAGACCTGATCAATAAGAGCGAAGAGGATATGATGAAGGTTCGGAACCTGGGGAGAAAGTCCCTGGACGAAGTGATCGGCAAGATCGCATCTCTGGGTCTAACCCTCAAGAAGGACGACGAATAATCAATATTAACACAGCGTGAGAGCCGATGAGAATCGTGCCCCTCACTGATACTACGAAGGAGGTTTACTCTAATGTCCGGATATAGAAAACTGGGCCGCGCCACTGACCATCGTAAAGCGATGCTCAGAGGGATGGTGACCTATCTTCTGGAGAATGGTTCTGTTGAGACCACTCTGACCCGCGCAAAGGAAGTGGGTAGAGCTGCCGAGAAGATGATCACTTTGGGCAAGGCCAATACCCTGCATAGCAAGCGTCAGGCGTTTGCTTATATCACCAAGGAAGATGTTGTGAACAAGCTGTTTACCGAGATCGCTCCCAACTATGAAGAGCGCAACGGTGGTTACACCCGCATCGTAAAGATCGGTCCCCGCCGCGGTGACGGTGCCGAGATGGCAATTGTTCAGCTGGTCTAAGGTTGAATGAATAAAGAAAGCCGACAGTTTACCTGTCGGCTTTTTTGTTTTGCTTTTTTCCAAGGCGTATGCTATAATAAAAGATGAGATGGAGCGGAAATCCACTTTTTAGACGAGGTTTAGACATTTCGCTCTACCCTAAAGGAGATGAAAAGTATGAAAATGAGAAAAATACTTTGTTTCATATTGGTTTTAACGTTAAGTCTTAGTGCCCTTTGCGGCTGCGGCGGCAAGGGAAAACTGGATCCCAAGGTGGATACCATTCTGACTACTGAAGATGGTGTGCCGTATTATGAATCCGATAAGATCAAGGTGATGAGCCAGAACATCCGCCATGCCAACGATGCGGCCCCCAATTCCCGCAATGAGCGGGCGGCGCGGTTTGAGGAGATCCTGCCCAAATACGATGCCGATGTCATCGGTATGCAGGAGCTGAGACCCGCTTGGGAGTCTACCTTTATTTTCGATGTATTCCCCGAATATGAATATGAAAAATTCTACCGTTCCAGCAAGATTCAAGAAGGTCTTTTCATTTTTTGGAGAGCCTCAAAATTTGAGTTTATCGAGAGTGGAATGTTTTGGTTCTCGGATACTCCTGATGTGGAGTCTCCCTCTTTTAATGCATTGCCGGAGGACATTGAATCGGGCAACGCCAGCCGAATCACCGCTTGGGTCAAATTGCGGGTGATGAAGACCGGCAAGGAGTTTTATTATTTCAATACCCATCTCTATAACCCCGATGAGAGCCATATTCCCAGTGTGGAACTGCTGATTGAAAAAGCAAAGGAGATCTGCGGCGATACACCGATGTATATGAGCGGCGACCTGAACATTGTATCTCCCGAGTTTCCCACCGCCACCCCCAATGAGTTGATCTCCCACGAAAAGTTATTGAGTTATTTTGATGATGTGGCGCAGGTGTTTGGCAAGGAAAAGGAAGGTACCTTCCCGAACTACGGCAAAAACTTAGCTGCCGATAAGGTTAATCCCCGAATTGACTATTTCTTCACCCCCAAGGGCGGCAAAGCCATTCCTTTGTCTTATCAGGTGATGACCGATACGGTGGATGGAAACTACTGCTCCGACCATTTGGGCGTTGTGGCAGAGATTGTGATGACTTGATATGCAGTATATTATTTTTGATATGGAATGGAATCAGCCCTTTTCCAAAGAGTCTGCCATCCATTCTCCCATCTATCTTTCCGGCGAGATCATTCAAATCGGCGCAGTGAAGCTTAATGAACGGGGCAAAGCGGTGGATTGCATTGATCTTTTGATCGCCCCCACCTTCTATAAGCGGCTTCATTACCGCATTAAAAAGATCACCGGCATTGATCAGCAAATGCTGAAAGGAAAACCGAATTTCAAAGACGCCATTGCCGAATTTCGGGATTGGTGCGGAGAGGACTGTATCCTTCTCTCTTGGGGTTATGATGATATCGAGATCTTAAAAGATAATCTGCTGATGCACGATATGGACGAAAGTTGGCTTCCTTCGTGCTTTAATCTGCAGGGGATCTATAATCATCAGGTGGCCCATGAAAACCGTCAGTTTTCCTTGGAACACGCCATGGAAAAAATGGAACTGACCACCACCCTCAAAGCGCACAACGCCTTTAATGATGCCATTGATACCGCCCGCGTGGCGCGGGAACTGAATCTCAAAAAAGGGATCCGTCATTATAAAGAGCTGGATGGAGTCCTTTGGAACAGCATGCACAGTACTAAAGAGGTCTTTTCTCCGTTTCGTACGAAGGAGGCGGCTTTCGCCGATCCGCGATTGGCATTGGTGGAGTGCCCCATTTGTCATAAGACCTTAAAGGTGAAGAAATTTTATCCCCTGGATGAAAAACATGCCTATGGGGAGATCAAGACGAAGCATGGGCAGCTTTCGGTAAAACTGAAACTGCAGGAAACCCGCCATCGAAAATATTTCATCAAGCGAACGGTTCGGTTTTTATGAAGAAAAGCAACAAAATGTTTGATAAAAGCAACATAAGGTTATACAATCACACATCAAAAAATGTTAAAATTTATTGTAAGCAATTATTATGGAGGAGGATGCTCCCGATGAATAAAAAAGGATTTTCGCTGTTACTTATTTTAGTAATGGTTCTTTCCATGTTGAGTGCAGTGGCTTTGCCTGCAGTAGCAGAAGAAGCCCCCGACGATGCGGTTTCGGTTTTGAATGCAACCGCAGAGACCGGTGCTGACGGAATTGCCCAAAACTATACCATCAGCAGTTGGGAAGAACTGTTTTATGCCAGCAATAATCCCACCTTTTTCGGCACAGAGGCTGTATATGCCGAGCGTGGACTTGCCGGTGTGGATACCATTTATTTGACCACCGATCTGGATGTCTATGAGTATGAGGGTGGCGTTGCTAAGTTCCAAAGCGATTTCACCAACTTCAACGGCAATAATGCCATGATCTTTAACGGCTTGGGTCATACTATTTATAGTTATCAAGACACGATGCCGTTTTTCCACGGTCGGTTTTCCGGCAAACTTTGCAACATCTCCTTCTTGGATGCAAAAGTAACCTTGGAAGAAGCCTATGGTGCGGCGATTCTTTATTCCACCGAACATGGCATGATCGTGGACAATGTGCATCTTCTGAGTTCCACTGTCAGCGGTACCAATTCCAATATCATGGGTGGTATCTTTGCTTATTCTCAGAGCCAAGACCGTAAGGATATGACCTTCACCAACTGTAGCGTTGTGGGAACCAAGTTGATCGACACCGGAGTCAATAACTACGGTATGGGTCTCATCGCCGGCAGATTGCGCGGTGCCACTTATGTGTTGAAGAATATTTTAGTAGCGAATAATACCATCACCGGTGCCGGCGGCGCAAGTTCCGAAACTTCCGCATTTGTGGTCGGTAATCTTTATGGTGTAGAGACCAACGGTTCCGCCACCTTCGACACCATTGGTGTTTACGGTAACAAAATGACCGCGGCTTCCACCGCCGTGAACTTGGGTATCGTTGCGGCGAACCGTTCCAAAACAACGGTCAAAGCAAGCGACATTTATGCCGCCGATAATAGCGGTACGGTTTCTACCTTGTTCTATGATCTGGCAGGGACCTCCTCCTATACCGTCGGTGATTATGAAGTAGATGAAACGGTCGCCAATGTGGTTTACGGCAAAAACTCCGCCACCAGTACGGTAGCGGTCAATGCTGCCAACACCAGTACCACCTTCAATATGAATGCGTTGCTGAGCGAATTGAACAGCAATGAGAACTATAACGATTGGGGCTATGATATCCTGGGCGAACTGACCCTTTTGGATAAAGGCGAAAACGCTCCCCTTACCGTGACGATTGAAAGCGGAAACGGTTGCTATAAGGCAGGGGAGACGGTGACCCTCACCGCTGAACTGACCGATGTGATTGAGCCTGCTTACCTGGAAGTCCGGGTAGACTATGATTCTGCGCATCTGCTCAATCCGGTAATCAAGATCGGCGATCTCAATCTGCTGGAAGCTCCTGAAGATATTGTATTAGGTAATCCTATTTATGCAACCTTCTATAATCCCGATGGCGTCAACTATGTCGGCGGAACTCTTCTGACCGTTTCCTTTACGGTGGCAGAGGGTTCCGAAAACGGTGTAACTCCCGTGGTGATCACCTTGACCGATGCTTCTGCATATGTATTTGATCCCGCAGATCCCACCGTTGCTACCGATGTAACCGCTTGCCTCTTGGCAAATGCTTCCGTTACCAGCAATGTGACCATCGGCGATTTTACCCCCGGCGATGTGAACAATGATAAGAAGGTCAATATTCTGGATGCGGCTCTTCTGTTGCAGAAACTCAACGGCAATATTCATTACACCCAGGATGCAACCTTTAACCTCTTCAGCGCCAATGTGCAGAACAGCGGCACCGATCTCAATGAGGTCAATACCGCGGATCTGGCCCGCCTGCTCAGCTATATCAGCGGCAATTGCGCCGATCTGGATGCCAGCTACGACGCACCCACTTTTGTGGAGATCAAGTAAAAATCAAAAGCCCATGAAACGCACGAAACTTTTTGAAGTTTCGGGCGTTTTTATCTTGACTTTCACCCCAAAACAAAGTATCATAAGGGCAAAGAAAGAAGAGGATAGGAATGGAAAAAATGAAGCTGACGATCATCAGTCAGAATATCCGCTGTGCCAACGATCCCGACGGGCACGGCTGGGAGGATCGCAAGCCCCGCATCAAGGCGTTGATGGATCAATATCATGCGGATGTGGTGGGCTTTCAGGAGATCCGCCCCGTCTGGCTGGAGTTTTTGGAGATCGCCTTCGGGGAGACCTATGAGATCTATTGCCAATACCGCACCACCACCGGCAAGCCCGAGGGGCCTGCGATTATGTGGAAGCGGGAGAAATTCGAGCTCTTGAAAAAAGGAACCTTCTGGCTCTCCGATACCCCCGAGGCAGAATCGGACGGTTGGGATACTTTGGGGTATCCCCGCAATGCGGTGTGGGTGACCCTCCGGGAGCGGGAGAGCGGTAAGACCTTTACCTATATCAATACCCATTTCGGCTTCGGGGATGAGGGGCAGGTCAAGAGCGCCAAGGTGATCTATGATCACATTGGCCGTTGCAATATGCCCGCTCTGGTGACCGCCGATTTCAATATGAAGCCCGATGCTCCTGCCTATGCCGCCATGACCGAAAAGCTGACCGATCTGAATATGGCAACGGCGCGGGATCTTGAGATTACCTATCATGCCTATGGCGCAAAAGATGGATGCCTTATCGATTATATGTTTTTGACCGAGGAGTTCAAGCCCTTGACCTATCGGCGGATGACGGAGACTTTTGACGGAAAGTTTCCTTCCGATCACTATGGGATTTACGGAGAAGCAGAACTATGATCAGCATGGAACAAATTGATAAAAACTTCAGTGTGCCGGAGGAAATTACCGAACCGGATCTGATCTGGCTGGATGTAAAAAATGCCCCTTTTTCGCTGTATGGTGTTTATTTCGATGAAGAAAACAAGCAGTATCAGCGGCTGCCCACCGAGGTGGCAGAAGCCACCAATGAAGGGGTGGCGCGGCTTAATCGTTTCACCAGCGGCGGGCGGATCCGCTTTCGAACCAATTCTTCTTTTATAGGATTGCGGGCGGTTCAGCGCAACGATACGCCTGCCCGTCATATGCCCCGCACCGCTCAATCGGGGCTGGATCTTTATCGCAGAAAAGAGGGTGATGCGCGGATGCATTGGTATCATACCTATAAGCCCTCTGCTCGCAATATGGAAGGCTTTACCGAGGCTTTTCATACCGATGGCGCCTTTGCGGAATATACCTTGAATTTTCCGCTCTATGACGGAGTGGATGCCCTTTATATTGCCGTGAAAAAGGATTGCCGCTTGGAGCCGAGCGCACCTTATACCTATGAGAAACCGGTGATTTATTACGGCTCCTCCATTACCCAGGGGGGCTGCGCCTCCCGCCCGGGCAATAGTTATCAAGGAATGCTCTCGGTGCTGCTGGATGCCAATTTTGTAAATCTGGGCTTTTCGGGCAGCGCCCGCGGGGAGGAGGCAATGGCGGAATATATCGCCAAGCAAGAAATGAGCGTATTGGTGATGGATTATGACCATAACGCCCCCTCTTTGGAGCATCTGGAGGCTACTCACCTGCCTTTCTATCGCATCATCCGTAAGGCACAGCCCAACCTGCCCATCATTATGATCTCTTCCCCCGATCAGAATCGGGAGGAGCATTGGACTGCCCGCCGCGAAGTGGTGAAAAAGACCTATGAAACCGCAGTGGCGGAAGGGGATCAGAATGTTTATTATATCGACGGGCACCGTTTTTTCCGCGCCATTGACCTTTGGGATTGCTGTACGGTAGATGATTCCCATCCCACCGATTTGGGTTTTTATTTGATGGCCAAAGGCATTGAAAAGGTATTACGACCCGTCTTGGAAAAGGAGAAACAGTAATGGAGACGAAGATTCGCTTTTTAGTACAGAATTTAAGACATTCCGGCACCCGTATGCCCATTAAGAATGATGCAGAGCCCAAAAACGCCGCTCTTTATAAGCGTTGCCGCCGTTTTAAGAAGATGGTGGAGCGGCTGGATCCCGATATCATCCTGGCCCAGGAGGCAAGAGGTGGTTGGATCAAGTCCTTTGAGATGTGGCTGCTGGATCGCTATGATCTGGTCTATAAGGAGAGAGGGGACCGCACCGTACCCGGTTTGGATGAGAGTACCCCTATCCTTTGGAAAAAGGATAAATATGAAAAACTCAGCGACGGTTGGTTTTGGCTCTCCGAAACCCCCGAGCTGCCCACCGATTCCTTTGATGCCCCCGGTCCCCGTATTGTAACTTGGGTATGGCTGCGGGATAAAGAAACCAAGCAGGATTTCTATTGCTTCAGCAATCATTTCGGCTTTGGCGAGAAGGTGCGGATCGAGTCTCAAAAGGTGATCAACCGTGTGTTGGATGCCCTGCCCGAGGGGGCTTATGCCTTTATCGGCGGTGATTACAATGCGTATTATCGCACCGAAAAATACAATGAGTTTATGGACGATTCCTGGGATTCGGTTGTTGATCTTCGGGATATGGCGCTGAATTTAAGAGATGCAGGCAAGGCCATTACCTTCGGCGGGATGAAGAGCGGTCATAATCTGGCCTTTGGTCAGGGTCGCCCTCTGCCCGAGGTCAATGATACCCATCCTCAGATCGACTTTTTGATGGCCAAGCCCAATCCTCATATGACCGTCGATCATTACGGCTTTGACTATTTTACTTATGACGATGCAGAAGACGGTGTGGAGCCCGGGATCATCTCCGACCATTGGGGGCTGGAGGTGAAGGTGACCATCGGTGGTGAGGAGGATACCTCCCCTTGCCAGAAGCCCCATGATTACGGCGACGGCCCCATCTATTTTTAAGGAGAAACAGTATGAAAATTGTTGAAAAATTCATTGCCCGCAGTAAGAATAACGCCGCCCATCCGCCGGTGACCCTGGCCTTTTTGGGGGATAGCGTAACCCAGGGCTGTTTTGAGATCACCACGCTGAGGGTGGAGGAGGGGGAGTACCCCTTCGCCGATGTGTTCGACCAGAATGAGGTCTATCATCAGAAGCTGCGCCGTATGCTGGCGGAGCTTTACCCCGGTGTGCCGGTGAATATCATCAATGCAGGGATCAGCGGCGGCCATGCCTATAAGGCGGTGCCCCGCCTTCATCGGGATGTGATCTCCCATAGCCCCGATCTGGCGGTGGTCTGCTTCGGTTTAAACGACAGCACCGGCAAAGAGGAGCGCTTAGAGCGGTATAAGGAGTCTATGGAGACCATCTTTAAGGAACTGACGGAAGCGGGCATCGAAACGGTTTTCCTGACGCCCAATATGCTCTGCACCCATTGCAGTCCTACCCTCCATACCCCTGCCGAGATCGCCCTTGCGGAGAATCTGGCCTCGGTGGAGAATGAGGGCTGGCTGGCAAGATATCTGGAGGAGGCCAAGAAATTGGCGGCGAAGTATGATATCCCCGTTTGCGATTGCTATGCCAAATGGAAGAAACTGGAGAAGGCGGGCGTTAATGTGACGGAGATGCTCTCCAATAAGGTCAGTCATCCCACCCGCCCCATGCATCAATTGTTTGCTTCCTCTCTTTTGGAAACCATATTATTTGAATGATCCAAAGAGTGTCCTGTTTTCGGGACACTCTTTTTTATATACTTTACAATAGAAAAGAAAAAAAGTATAATAAAATCAGAATGTTTGAAAGGAGCCAACGGTTTGATTACTTGGATCTTAGGACGTAGCGGATCGGGGAAGACCACCGCCCTTCGGGAGCGGTTGGCGCGCCTTGCCGCTCAATACCATAAAATCTATTACCTGGTCCCAGAGCAAAGTTCGCTGGGGTTGGAGCGGGAACTTTCCAAGGAATACCCCAATGTGAAAACCGTATCTTTCCGTCGGCTGACCAATGAGATCTTCCGCGCATTCGGCGGGGTGGCAGGTTCTTATATGACCAAGACCCGCCAAACGGCGCTGATCTATCGGGTATTGGCGGAAAAGAAGAAGGATCTGGTCTATTATCGCTCCGCTCGCCCTACCATGGGGTTTGTATCCCGCCTTTCGGAGGTCTTTTCGGAATTTGCCATGAGCGGGCTCTGCAGGGATCAGGTCCTGCCCATCATGGAAGAGAGCGGGCGGCAGGATTGGCTGGCGAAATATCAAGATCTCTTTTTGTTGTATGAAACCTATTGCGCCGCTTTGGATGCAGAAAATCGCTGGGCGGCAGAAGATCTTGCCGCCGCTACCGAACTGGCAAAAACGCATGGTTTTTTCAAAGAGACCGCCTTGTTGATCGACGGCTTTTTCGGTTTTACCGGTCGCCAGCGGGAATTGTTGCGGGTGGTATTTGCCGATAGTCCCGCGGTCTGCTGCGCTCTTTTATTGGATCAAAAAGAGCAAAGTTTGCTGTTTTCCTCCGCTAAGGGAGAGTTTTATGCTTTGCAAAAACTGGCAGACGGCATGGAGCAGGAAACGGTTGTTTTGGAGAGTGGCTCCAAGCGATTAAAACATCAAGATCTTGCTTATCTCGAGAAGCATCTTTTTGCGCCTCGCTTGGCAGAGCCTATCGAAGCACCGCATTTGAGGCTGATGGTCGGGCAAAACCTCAGAGAAGAGTTGGCGATGGTGGCGGCAGATATTGCCAAAAAGGTAAGAGAGCAAGGCGGTCGCTGGCGGGACTATGCCCTGCTGGCGGGAAGCCTCAATGATTACGGTCCGGTTGCCGAAACCATCTTTGCCAAATATGGTATCCCCCTCTTTGTGGATCGGGGGCGCGCCTCTTTGGGCAAACCGATCTTTGCCTTTGTGCAGAGCGCACTGCGATTGATCAGCCCCGAGCGGTATTTCCGCCAAGAGGATCTGATGATCTTTTTAAAGACCGGTCTTTGCGGAGAGGATCGGGATCAAATCAGCCGTTTGGAGAATTACTGTATCCTTTGGCAGATCAACGGCGAGCGGCTGATGCGGGAGGCGGATTGGACCCAAAATCCCGCCGGAAGCGGCAAGCCCAATGAAGAGCAGCAGGCGCTTTTGGCGGAACTCAATGCCATGAAAAACCGCCTGCGCGGACCGCTTCTGAGATGGAAAGAGACAGCCGCGGCAGGAACCGGCGCGGCACTGACCGAAGGGTTATACCAACTCCTTTGTGAATTTCAAGTGGCAGATCGTATCGCCGCCATGGCGGCGGATTATACGACCGAGAGTGCAGAGGGGTTGAGTGGTTGGCAACGCCAGCAAAACCGCCGTTTAGGGCAGGAATATCTGAAGCTTTACGGCGTGATGATGGATATTTTAGATGATATCCACGCTGTTTTTGGAGCAGAAAAGATCGCTCTTTATGATTTGGAAGAATTGATCGGTCTTTGCGGAGAGGAAACGGCGCTGAATGTGGCGCCCCCGACCGTGGATGCCGTAACCTTGGGTGAGATAGCCCATAGCCGCCTTTCGGAGCCCAAGGAGTTATATATTGTTGGCTGTAATCAGGGGATTTTGCCCATGCCCGTTTCCGATCAGGGATTGATCGGCGATGGGGAGCGGCGGCTTTTGGCGGAAAAAGAACTGCCCTGCAACGCAACGTTGCAGCAAAACACCTTGCAAGGGCAGTACCGTTTTTATGCGGCGCTCTTTTCTGCCACCGAAGGAATGACCTTCTCTTACAGTGCCTTTCAGATGAGTGGTGAAGCGCTGCTTCCATCGGCATATATCCATAAGGTAGCGGCATTGACCCATTGCGTACCGCTTTTGCGGGAAGATATGGATCTTTATGATTTCGCCCTCACCCTCGATGGAGCGCGGGAATTGATCGGCTATGAACCCGCTTTAGGGCAGGGGATTCTGGAAGAATTGGGCGAAGAGCCTTTGCCGCCCCGCCAAAAAGACGACCGCCTTTCCGAAGAGGTGGTGCGGGGATTGTTTGGCGATCGGCTTCGACTCAGCTATAGCCAGATCAGCCTGTATCAGAATTGTCCCTTCCATTATTTTATGGAAAAGACCATGGGTATTCGTCCTTTGGAGCCCATTACCTTTGATGCCGCCAATATCGGAACCTTTGTGCATTACGGCATGGAGCGGTTGATGAAGCAGTTGCGGCAAGAGAATTTTGATTACCCTTCGTATAATGCAGAACGGATTCAACAGTTCGGCGCGCAAATGGCCATCGAATATCTGGAGGATCAACTGAAGGATTTTAATCGCAGTAATCGTTTTTCTGCCCTTTATCAGCGGATGACGGATCTTTTCTGCCGAGTGGCAGAAAATGTGTTGGGCGAACTGGCAGCAGGGCGGTATGTTCCCTATGGGGAAGAGGTGCCTTTAAACGGGGTATCGCTGGACCTTGCCGACGGGAAAAAGGTGGAACTTATCGGCTCGGTGGATCGGGTAGATACCTATGAAGTGGGCGGTGCGACTTATTTAAAGGTCACCGACTATAAGACCGGCAGCCGCACCTTCGAAATGAAAGGGATCACCAATAAAGACGGGGTGCAATTGCCCATCTATCTTTACGGTTTGATGAAGAGCGGACGGTGGGCAGATCCCCGTCCCGGAGCCGCCTGCTATATGGAAGCCAAGCAACCGCTGTTTCGTCGGCAGATCCCTGCGGAAGAGTTAGAACGGGCGATCACAGACTTTTATAAGCGGGACGGTGCCTATAATCAAGACCCCATCGCCCTGCAGGGATTGGATGGATCTGCAGGCAGTCAATACTTTAAGATCCGCTATAATAAAGACGGTAGCATCGCCAAGGGCTGCAAGGTTTATGAGAGCGCCTTGATGGGAGAATTGGTGGATCATATGGAAACGGTGATTCGCGATACTGCCGAGGGTATTTTTGGCGGCAACACTGCCATTTTGCCCTTAAAGGGCAAGACGCAAGATGCCTGCCGATATTGCAGTTTCGCCGCTGTTTGCGGCTTTGATGGGGGGAAAGATCCCTGTAAGGAATATTCCGAAGAGCCTTATGGCTGGAGAGAGGGGGAGACCCAATGACCTTTACCGACCAACAATTAAAAGCCATCCGCGGCAAAGGCCATTCTCTTTTAGTTTCCGCCGCCGCGGGAAGCGGAAAAACCGCGGTGTTGATCGAGCGGGTACTCCGCTATTTGACGGCGGAGGGCGGTTCGGTGCGTCGGCTGATCATTATGACCTATACCAAAGCCGCCGCCGAGGAACTGCGGATGAAATTAAAAAGTGCGGTGGACAAGTACCTGCTGGAAAACGGCGGCAATGACCACCTGATGCGAGAGAGTGCACTGATCGACAGCGCCGAGATCGGCACCATTCATAGCATTTGCTTGGGGCTGATCACCCGCCATTTTGAGCAGTTGGATTTAGATCCCCGCTTGCGTTTGATTGATGAAACCGGCGAAGTCGCCATGGTAGAAGAGCAGGCGGAAGTTCTGCTGGAAGAACTCTATGGCAGCAACGATGAGGCGGTTCGGCGGTTTTTGACCTGTTTTGCTGCCGGCAGAAGTGACGAGAGCCTTAAGGATCTGTTGGTCAAGGGAATGCGGTTTTTGGAAAAGCAACCCTTGGCAGAGGATTTTATTGCTCGCGCCATGGCACCCTATGAAAGAGGGGAACAGGGGCTTTTTGCTTCTTTTGCCGAGGATGGGCTGTATCGGATGCTGTATCATCAACTGCAAGAGGTTCTCGCCCAAGGCGGCTTTTATCTTAGGCAGGTGGAAGGGCTGACCGATTTCCCTTTACTGGCAGATTTTGCTCGGGGCGAAACCGAGCAATTGCAGCACCTGCCCGCTGTTTTAGCAAAGCGGGATTATGATGCATACCGGGCGGCGCTGGCAGAGGTCCAATTTGCCACCCTGCCCTGGAAAAAACTGACCGATGGAATGGCAGATCCTGAAACGCGGGAAGCCTTTGACCGTTACCGCAAGGCATTTAAAGAGGCGGTCAAGGCGTATTGCGAGACTTTGGACCGCACAGAGGAAGAAGAACTGCAACTCTTAAAGGAAGAGGGCGGCTTGCTGCGGGTCTATTTTGATCTTTCCATGACCCTAAGCCGCCGTCTGGCGGAAGCACGCCGCAAAGGCGGCTGGATCTCTTATCAAGATATGGAGCAGATGGCGGTACGGCTGCTGGTGGAGGCCTATGATCCCGCGACCGATACCTTGGTGCCGACGGTTCTTGCCACCCAATTGCGGCAGGATTATGATGAGATCATCATTGATGAATTTCAAGACACGAACCGCGCCCAGGATCTGATCTTCCGCGCCCTTTCCAAAGAAGAGACCAATCTCTTTATGGTGGGGGATCTGAAGCAGAGCATTTATCGGTTCCGCGGAGCGGAACCGGAGATCTTTGATCAAAAACGGCAACATTCCGCGCCTTTTACCCAAGAGGCGCTGAACCAGAAGACGGTGTTGGAACTCAATGCCAATTTTCGCTCCCATCCGGGAGTGTTGCGGTTTGCCAACGGGGTGTTTTCTTCCATTATGAGCCCTGCTTTGGGCGGTGTGGTCTATGATGAGCGAGAACGGTTGAACCAAGGGCTGTCCTTTGAGGATCCTGAGGGGAATCGGGCAGAACTTCATTGGCTGGAGCCCGCTTTGGATGAGCGGGGCAGACCCATGGAAAAAATGTTGCAAAATGCCCGCTATGCGGCGCAATATATTAAAAAAGCAGTTGAAGAGCGGCAGATGATCGAACTTGCAGGCGGCGGAAAGAAACAGGTGGATTATGGCGATTTTGCCATCCTCCTGCGGGGCGTTGCCCGCACCGCGCCGATTTTTGAGCGGGCACTTCGCGATGCGGGCGTGCCGGTGACCAATCGCAACGAGGGAGATCGGTTCTTTGATCTCTTTGAGGTGCAGAGCATCCTGTCCTATCTTTTGGTGCTGAATAATCCTTATGACGATGTGGCGTTGGTCTCTCTGCTCTATGGAGATTATTTCCGCTTTACAGTGGGGGAACTTGCCGCCATGCGTCACCGCCATACACCGCTATACGATGATCTGAAAAAGGCGGCAAAGACTAACCAAAAAGCGCAAAAAGCCTATGAGACCATTGAGGGCTACCGTAAATTGGCGGGGACCCTTTATGTCTATGATCTTTTGTATCGGATTTATCAAGAAAGCGGGATCTTCGGTGCCTATACCTCCGCCGAGGGCGGTGCCGAGAAATGCGCCAATCTGGAATTACTGGCAGAGGATGCCCGTCTCTTTGAACAAGAGGGGTATCGTGGGTTATATGCCTTTGTGCAGCATATTCGCATCAGCAAGGAGCGCACCCAATCGGGGGCGCGGCTGAAAAATGAGCAAAACAGCGTGCAGATCATGTCGATCCATAAGTCGAAGGGGTTGCAATTTCCCATCTGTATCTTAGGGGATTGCCAAAAGACCTTCAGTACCGCCGATGCCAAGGAAACCATCCTGCTTCATCCTCGATTCGGTGCCGCAACAGAGCATCCGATTCCCGAGCGGTTTTGTAAGTTTCGTCCTTTGGCGCAACGGGTATTGGAGGAGCAGATCAATGCCGATACCGTCAGCGAAGAAGAACGGATCCTCTATGTGGCGCTGACCCGCCCGCAAAGCCGCGTGGTAATGTTGGTTCACGCTGATTCCAAAACCATGGGAAAATGGGTGGATGAGGGCGTTTCTCTGAAGGAAAAACTTCCCTTCTGGGCCATCAAAGAAAAAGGCGGCTCCTTCGCCAAATGGCTGGTGCTTTTGCTGGCGGGATCCGAAGAAGGGGAACCGTTGCGCAAAGAATTTGGCTATGCACCGTTGCTAAACAAACCGAAGCGATACCTTCAATATGTGAAGGGTTCTCTTTTGGAAGAAGATGCACAAGGGCAGGCGGAAGAAATGAAAGCGCCGTCTTTGGACCGCACCGCTTTGCGCGCGCGGCTGGATTGGGTCTATCCCCATCTGGCAGCGGTGGGGCTGCCTGCCAAATTGTCGGTTTCCGAATTGAAGGGGATCCGTGAGATGGAAGAAGATGCGACCCCCCTTTTGGAACAGCGGGCAAAGACCGCCGTTCCTCGCTTTGCCGAAGGGAATCAGCCCCGCGGGAATGAGATCGGAAATGCTCTGCATCAGGCATTGCAATTTTGCGATTTTGCCCGCCTGCAAGAAGATCCTTCGGCGGAATTGGAGCGGTTGGTTGCCCAAGGATTCATTTTGGAAAAACAACGCAAACTGATTCCGGTGGAAAAACTGCGCCGTTTCACCCAAAGCGATTGTTTCCGGCGGCTGATGAGCGCCGATATTTATTATAAAGAGGAACGATTTTTGTTCCCCATGCCCGCCGGCGAACTCTTTGATGGTGCGGAAGGGGAGATCCTGATCCAAGGCGTTTTAGACTGCTATTGGGTCGAGGGAGAGAACGCGTATATCCTCGATTATAAGACCGATCGGGTCTCGGATCCCAAAGAATTGATCGAGCGCTATCGCATCCAGATGGATCTCTATGCAGAAGCACTGAAACGGGTGCGGGGTCTGACCGTTGTTGGGCGGGAAATATACAGTTTTTCGCTGGAAAAATCCGTCATTTTATAAGAAATGCCGAAATTTGCAAAAAATTGAAAATAGGACTTTGCAAAGAGGGGAAAGTATAGTAGAATAAAAGCAGATATTTCTCGTTTTTGAGGAGGACGAAAGAATGGCTGATTATTTGGAGAATTTGTTGAATACCCCTGTTGGTCCTTTGGGAATCATCGCCATGCCCGGCTGCGAAGAGATGGGCAAGCGCTTGGATTTCTATCTAACCAAATGGCGCGCCGAGCGGGAGCATGAGCATAAATCTTCCGCATCCTATCTGGGCTATGAGCGGGAGAGTTACCTCATTGATGTGGTTTGCCCCCGTTTCGGAAGCGGTGAGGCAAAGGGTTTGATCCGCCAGTCTGTGCGCGGGTTGGATCTTTACATCGTTTGTGATGTTTTCAACTATGGGGTGGAATATAAAATGTACGGTCGCCAGGTGCCCATGAGCCCCGACGATCATTATGCCGATCTCAAGCGGATCATCGGTGCTGCTGCCGGAAAGGCAAAGCGGATCAATGTGATCATGCCCATGCTGTATGAAGGTCGTCAGCATCGTCGCACCAGCCGTGAATCGTTGGACTGCGCTTGCTCTTTGCAGGAACTGGTCTCCTTAGGGGTCAGCAATATCCTCACCTTCGATGCCCATGACCCCCGTATGCAGAATGCCATTCCCAACAATAGTTTCGATAACGTGATGCCCACCTATCAAATGATCAAGGCGTTGGTCAATCAGTTCCCTAATATTAAGGTGGATCCCGATCATCTGATGATCATCAGCCCCGATGAAGGGGCTATGGCGCGCGGCATTTATTTCTCCTCCGTTTTGGGTGTGGATTTGGGTATGTTCTATAAGCGCCGCGATTATTCCAAGGTCGTGAATGGTCGCAACCCCATTGTTGCTCATGAGTATCTGGGCGCCGATGTGGCAGGGAAAGACCTGATCATTGTGGACGATATGATCTCCTCCGGCGATAGCGTTTTGGATCTTGCCGAAAAGCTCAAGGCGCTCAAATGCCGCAATATTTATGTCTGCACCACCTTTGGTCTTTTCTGCGAAGGTCTTGCTCATTTCGATCAAGCCTATAAAGACGGTCTCATCACCAAGGTGTTTACTACCAACGGTGTTTATGCAACTACCGATCTGCTGGAGCGCGAGTGGTATTGCTCGGTAGATCTCTCCAAGTATATTGCCTATATCATTGATACCTTGAATCATGATGCTTCCATCAGCGGTTTGCTGGAGCCCACCCAGAAGATCAATGCTTTGCTGGTGAAAAAAGGCCTTAGATAAGACACTTGAAAAAGGTCCCGACCGCCAAAATATAAGGAAAGAACCCGAAACGAAAGTTTCGGGTTCTGTTTTTTATGGCTTTCCGTCGAGGCGACCGCTCGGCGTATCGCATACGCCGTCGGGATCGCCGCAACGAAATCGGAACTCTTTTTGAAGTGTCTTGAAAAATGACGATATGGATGTTGAAGATCCATGCTTTCATTTAATATAAAAACTCCCGAACATTGTTCGGGAGTTTTTATCGGTCCGTTCCTTTTTCAAATGCAGTATGCCTTATCGTTCATTTCTTTGAGGACCCAGATCTTTAAATAACAGATTGATGCACCAAATTCCTGCCAGCGCCACCACCACAAAGATGATGCGGGCAACCACCGAATCCATTCCACCGAACAGCCAGCCCACCAAGTCAAATTGGAAGAGTCCCACCAAGCCCCAGTTCAGGCAGCCTACAATGGCGAGGATCAACGCGATCTTATTCATAGTTTCATCTCCTTACATCGAATATTGCAATATTCTGCGATATGGTTAGTTTTGCGCAAAAGACGAAAAATATGCATTTTTTTAAAAAATGCCTTCGCAGTACTATATTTTTTTATAATTTTATGATATGATAAAAGTTAACGATACAAAAAAGGAGCGTTTTGGCATTTTGAGAGGAAAAAGACGGCTGAAAAATCAAATCCGTCGGCGGTGGAGCCTGAGGGGGATCTCTGTTCGTTTGCGCTGGGCGATGCGTCGCTTATCCCGCAAGAGCCGCCTTTTTGAGGGGCTGACCGGCTCTTTTGCCAAGCGGCTCTATTTGGCGTTGCTCTTTTTGGCGGTTGCCGGCGGTCTTGCAGTGGGCTCTTCCATGCTGAGCAATGCTTTTTTAGCCGATGAGGCGGTGTTGGTGCGGCGGTTATCGGATCCTGCCTTTAATCAAAGCAACCCCATCCTCTCTGCCCTCGATTGCTTCGGTTCTTCCAATCGTATTCAGGTAACCTTGGTAACCGATACGGTGGACAACCTTCATCCCCAAAAGGTCCATTTGGAGCGAGGTGGCGTGAATTTGGTCATGACGCTGAATAACGGCGACCGGATGGAATATCCTCTTTCCAATCGGCGTATTGATAATTTTGAAAGCGGCTATACCGATCAGTTTACGCTGATTTTGCCCGATACGGTCTCGGTTTTTGATATTATGGAGTATAAACTGACCTTAATGCCCGATGCGAAGGGGCAATACGGCAGTTGGCGTTGCCGCACCGCCGAGATCTCCTTCTTGCTGGGTGGAGAACGAATGACATTGGCGCAGCAGGAATGGGCGGAAATCTTTACCTTTGATGAAAAGAATCTTTCCTCGATCTTGAATCCGGTATCCAAAGAGAATGATTATTATAACCAAATCAGCGAACTATATCCTTCCGTATTAAAGATTTGCGAAAACCATATCGTTACCGTTCATGATAGTTTGATGAAGGAGATGACCCTTCGGGAACTGGGCATGAGCAATGGAGATGTGTTGTATCTGGATGTGGAAACGGTAGGACTGGAGAATCAAGGCACCATCCTGCGAGAGCAGTTGGGTACGGTGGAATTGAAAGACCACGATCTTTTGGACTACGACGGGACCATGACTTTGCGTGTGCGCTTCTATTCCGATGCCTCCGGCTCCTATTATAAGGATTATAGTTTGGATACGCCCGGTAAAGACGATTTTGAACTGGGAAGTTCTTCCACCTTTGCGTTAACTATGCCAAAGGGCATGAGCGCTTTTGATATTCGATCCATGGAACTTTTGGTTCATGACACAGGCGATGCATGGGCGCCGAGAATGATCCGCGCCTATCTTCATACCGACTATGGATATTTTTTGGAACTGGCACGGGAAACGGATGCGACCCTTTTGGAAAAGCGAGGAACAGGCGTTTTTTATAAGGGTTTGATCGAAACCGCCATCAGTGCGCAGAAGCTGGATCTCACCGCGGTCTATCAATTGCCCAGCGCTCTTAAGAGCGAGATCGAGACCAAGTATATTACCGAGATCGCCGGCGTGACCTATAGTATGTATTTCAATGATTTTAATTTCTATGAGCGGCAGCGGTTATTTTACAGCCAGATGCTGGAATTATATGGAGCGAAAGAAAATGCGTAAAATACGTTGTGGAGCGCTGATGATTGCGTTTATGCTGTTGCTTTGCGGATGTCAAGCTGAGAAAAAGGAGGGCTATCCCTTTGAGGAGATGACTCTTACCTTAGATGCGGCAGTAGCGGAAGGGCACTTTTTCTTTGCGGGAGAGGTGCTTGCCGCGGGAACCAATAAAGAGACGATCTCTTATTATGAGATGGAAGCGGAGGAAAATACCTTCTATCAGGTAAAGGTGACCGAGGATTTTTTTGGGTGCCTGCCCGAGGAGCCCATTACCGTTTGCATCTATGGGACCGCCGGTCATTTTGCCAACCGCTCCAATCTGGAAAAAGGAAAAGAATACCTTTTTGATACCACCCTTTGGGTGCATGGAGAAGAGGCGGTTTTTTTGCTGCCCACCTTCTATGAGGGATTGCCGGAGCGGCAGGGAGAGGCTCTTTATTATACCGCCGGCGGGCAGACTGCCTTGGTGGATGCCGACTTTAAGGATTATCAAGCGCATCTTTTTGCTCTTGCAGAAGAAAAGGGCTATACTCCTGCGTTGGTTAAAAGTGCCATGGCGGGGATGCTGGAACAAGCTGCCGCGCGGGATGCAACCAAGTTTTCGGAATTTGAGCGGGTGGATCAAGAACATCTGCAATTAACGGTTGATACTGCGAAAATCCTTTTGGAGCAAACTAAAAATACCGCTGCCGAATGGGCAGCCTTGAGGGAGATTTTAAAATGATTATTACTGCGATCCTTTTGGGCATCGGGCTTGCCATGGATGCCTTTGCCGTTTCGGTGACCAACGGTCTTTGCGCGCCTCGCGTTAAACTCCGCCATGCCTTGGCAGACGGACTGACCTTTGGGCTTTTTCAGGCGGCAATGCCGCTCCTTGGCTTCTTTTTGGGGCTGAGCTTTATGAAGTATATCGAGCCCATCGACCATTGGCTCGCCTTTATTCTTTTGGGCGGCATCGGGGTCAATATGATCATTGGGGTGTTGAAAAAAGAGGAAGAAGAGGCTTGCGCCGCTTCCCCCTTCGGCATGAAAAACCTGCTGATCCAAGGGGTGGCTACCAGTATTGATGCGCTGGCGGTTGGCATTGGTTTTTCTACTGAACTTGCCAACTTCGGCGAAGCCTTTTTGACCGTTGGTATCATTGGATTCAGCACCTTTTTAATCAGCGCAGCCGGCGTTTATCTCGGAAAACTTTTTGGCGGTTTGATGAAGGAAAAGGCGCAGATCTTCGGTGGCTTGATCCTCATTGGCATCGGCGCAAAGATCTTAATTGAACACCTCTTTTTTTAAAAAAACAGACCTCGGAGCCAAGTGCTCCGAGGTCTTCGATTTTTGCCCCTCTTTATATAACGATTGAGAGCGGCGATTTTAAACCAAAAATCAAAAAATTTAATAAATTAAATTTATAGCAAACATATTGCAATGGAAAAAAGCCTTTGATACAATGAAAATAGAGAAAACGAAAGGAGGAGAGTCCAATGGCAAGAGTGGGCTCAGTGATATATGTGTAATATAGGTATGAATAATGAGATAGGAGGAATTTCTAATGAAAAAGTACATGACCATTTTTCGAATGTTATCTATTGTTTGTGTGCTAATTTTAACCTTATCATCAACCGCTTTTGCTTCTTCACAAATTAATGTTGTTTCTTCCAATGAGGCGGTTAACCTTGCGATTTTTTATTATTGTTGCAATGCTCCGCAGGATGATTTGATCACCATCGATGATTACATAATAACTGAACTCTATGATGAAGAAGGCAATGTTACATACTATTGCGTAGATTTTTTTAATAAAGGTACAGGTAAAGGATACGCTGTTATTGGTGGAAATCTAAATTATCTTCAATGTACGGAATTATCGTTAGAAAACAATTCGAGTTATTATTTCAACTCGTTAGAAGAGAAAGAAACACTTTATTTCAATCCATTCGAAGTATTTGTAGAAACATCCGCGAAAAATACCTACCAGGATCTTTCTAATCAATTAATTGAAGTGGAATGTGTCGAAGGTCGTGTATACCCGGGAAACTTAATTAACAATCGTTCTGTTCTCACTTCGATTGAGGAGGAAACATACCCAGATGAAAGTCGAGAATCTATAGAAGTACATCCGTCGGTTTATTTGGAAGAATTAGGATATTCGGGAATATACTGTTCGACATACGGAACTTTAGAGTCTGATATGAATCAAGCCAATGCCTTTAATTTTATGTATACGATTCCGGCATATGGTCGCGCATTATATGATGGCTCTCTTTTGTTTAATAGCGGTCATTGTGCTATAACAGCAATATCGAACATTATGATGTATTGGAAACGTGAACTGAACTCGTCTACGCTCCCCTCATCATATTTGGAGATGTTTACCAATGTATGTAATAAGGCATGTGAATTGGGCTATTTTTCAAAAGCTGCAAATAGTGGCGGGGTTAATCATGATGAAGTGATGGATCTATTAGGAGAGGTTTCGACAAGCAATGGACATAGCGCTTTTCTAGAAGAATCAAATGAAGCGGATTGGTCATTTTTGACAAGTCATATTACTAACGGGCATCCTCTTTATTTGAGGTTTGGGCATGAAAACCCAATCAATAATGCCGATGAATTTGTGTATAGTTACCATGCCACGGTTGCATTTGGTTATAATGTGATGCGAGGAGTGCGAGATGGTGCTACATATACCTATAAGTTTGTGAAGGTGTTTGATGGATGGGATTATTATTCTAATGATTCGGACGGGAATAATAGTAGCACTGGGAAACGATATGTTTGCTGGGATGCGTTGACAACCAGCGAGTTAAATATTGAGATTGATGGATATGGTAATGTAATAGATCACTCCATAGAGGTTGATATGTATGCGATCATGCCGTATTAAAGGAATGAAAAAAATAGGTTTGTGTCTGGTGATTTTAAGCTTCATTTTGAGTGGATGTGCTAATCTCAAAGACCCGATGTTGCCTGCGCATACTCCAACGGAAACAGAAGCGGAACAGCGTTTTGATCCATCCGACGGGGACTCCTCTTTTTCGGAGAAATCACATTTGTGTGCAACCGAAGCGCAGATGATCCTTTATAGCGACACCGTTTTTTATCAATTTGATGACAGCGGAATATTTCAACTCAGAAGAACCGATGAGAAGCCGATCTGTATTTTGGAAAACGCGCATTTACTTGGTATTTTTGATTCGATCTTATATGCACATACGACCGATCATTATGTTGCAATGAATTTAGAATCGGGAGAAAATTGGGTGCAGCTACAGCCATGGGACAATTACTACGGCGCATTGACGGCATCCCAAGGAAAGCTTTATTGTTTTGGACACAAACCGGACCGAAATGGATTTGCAACAGATCTCTTTATGGACATTGTTGACCTAAACACCTTGTCTTCCGAGCGAATGATGCTTGAGCAGGAGGTTTACAGCGCGGTTGTGTATAAAGACAGTTTATATTATTGCGCTCACCGTATGATCGACGGAACATTAAAGGCGTTTCTTATTCAAACGGATCCGGAAATGGAAAAAGAGGAGATCATAGGGGAGATCCCCGTAAATTCTCAAATGTATCAAGCCGGAAATCGCATTCTGATTTATGAGCAAACGTCAGATCCGATGATTTTTGATTTGAAAAGGAAAAAACTTTCGACGGCAACAACCTTTACAAACGGTCAAAACCGAATGCAATTCATGAACCATATTGCCATCGGCACCTGTGTATATGAACCCGAAAGAGTTTGGCTTTATGATCTTTCCAAAGGGAAGGAAATATCCCTTGAAGAATTCGGTTATGAAAGATGGGATTTCGTTTTCGACAGCGGTGTGATGTACGGACCGATTGATTATCAAAAAAAATATGTTTTTGAGATCGGAGAGGCCGTTTATGAAGCCGATCTTTCTTCCTTTTCGGATGCGGGAAGAATTCTGGATGCAATGGGAACCGAACAGTGGGGCGTTTTGCTGACAGAAAACGCGTTGTTTACGGTAGATGCTGCAACGGGCACGGTTCAACAGTATAAAACGGCGAGTTAGAAGAAAAGGAAAGCCGACAGCGTTTGCTGTCGGCTTTTCTGTTATTAATATCCCATTTGCGCGAAGGGGCTTTGGTTTTTATTGGCAGGGAGGGTGGGGATATATTCCGAGAGGGTCATGGTGATGGTCTGCTCGGTGCCTGCCCGCTTGATGATGAAGGCAACGGTATCCCCTACCGCCTTTTTATCCACAATGGCGGTGGCCTCCGCGGCTCTGGATACCTTGGTGCCCTCTACCGAGACCACATAGTCGCCGGGCTTAAATCCTGCTTTTTCTGCATCGGAACCGCTGGCAACCGCGGAGATATAAAGGCCCAATTCATTGACTCGATACATCATGGCGGTCATGGAATCATTGATCTCCACATAGGTGATGCCCGGTTCCACTCGCCCGGTGACATAGCCATGGGTGATCAGGTCTTCCACAACCGTTTCCACCGTATCAATGGGAATGGCAAAGCCTAACCCCTCAATCTCTTCGCCGGCGGATTTGGCATTGACCACGCCGATCAACTGTCCGCTGGTATTGAAGAGACCGCCGCCGGAGTTGCCGGGGTTGATGGCGGTATCCGTCTGCAGCAGGCGCATGGTGGTATTCTCCACCGTGATCTCCCGATCCAGAGCGCTTAAGATGCCGCTGGTAACGGTGCCTGCAAGCTCGCCCAGGGGGTTGCCTACTGCGATGACCGTTTCGGCCAGGGTGATCTCTTCAAATTTGCCGTAGGCGGCGGGCTGAAGGTCGGTGGCGTCGATCTTGATGACCGCAAGATCCGCTTTGGCATCGCTACCCTTCAGGGTAGCGGGATAACTCTTACCGTCGGAAAGAGTGACCTTAATATTGGTGGCGCCGTCGATGACATGGTGATTGGTTACAATATAACCGTCGGCAGTGATGATGACGCCGCTTCCGGCGCCCTCGCTGACATATTGCTGCCAGAAGGAACCGGTCACAATCTGCTCGGTAGTAATGGCAACAACGCTGGGCTTGACCAACTCGGCAACCTGCTCTACCGTCATGGCTTTATCGGTCCCTTCCAATTTGGCGGTTTTATAAATAACAGCGGTGCCTTCGCCGATCACGGTATCGCCCTTTTTCAAAGAAGCGCCCCAAAATCCGCCCGCAAGACCCAAAATCAACGCCAAAACCAGCGCGATGGCGATACCGGTATAAAATTTACCGGCGGTGAGGGGCTTGGGCTCTTTTTTCTCGATGATCGGTGCGGTGGGAGCGGTATAAGAGGGCGGAGTTTGGTTGGTAAAGATCGTCTGCTCCTCTTTGGGCTCCTCGGGGCGTACATAATGATAGATGGGTTGCTCCGCGGTGGGTGCGGTATTGGAAGCCACCTCCGGTTCCATCGGTTCTGTTACCGCAGGCTCTTCCGCCATAGGCTCTGCCCGGGGCGCTTCCGGCTCCCGGTGAATGGGTTCTCCCGTCATGGGATCAAAATTATATTCATTATTCATAGGGTTGTCCCTCCTTGGTTCTATCATAGTATATCATATTATAACGCGATTCTATGAAA
>JAZNGR010000162.1:0-1565 GCA_045576575.1 Eubacteriales bacterium | reverse complement strand
GGCGGTAGGTTTCTTCCTGGTCATCCTCCTCAATGTAAAGGGTCACCTTGTCAAACAGACCCACCTCATCCTCCCCTGAAGCGGAGTCAATGATCTTGGCGGTGGCGATCATATTCTGCAAATAGCGAATGCGGGAATCATTCTTTCCCTTTTCTCTTTTTGCAGTGCGGTATTCATCATTTTCACTCAGATCCCCCAATTCTCTTGCCTGCTGAACATCAGCACGGAGCTGGGGACGCAGAGAAATGCGGTAATCGATCTCCTCCTGCATTTTCTGAATATCCACCTTGGTTAATTCGTCGTACATTTTTCTCCCTTTCTCAAGCCCTTGGGGTAATGGTTCTTGGCCCGACCCTGAGCGATCTTCACACCGCCCAAGGGACAGGAGCCCAAAAAGGCCACGGCACAGCCGCTCTCGGCATTGCATTCCATCTCCTCACCCCGCAAATACGCCTCGGCCTCGAGGGGAGTGAGCTTGATTTTTCTGCGAAATTCCTTGTAATAAGCCAAAAAGAAGCGGTGATGGGGAATGACCCTTCCCTTTCTGACCTGACCGATCATCACGCCGGGGGACACGGTACCATCAGGCAAGGGATCGGCGCCCTTTGGTACAAGGTAAGCCGTATCCTCCTTCAATAGGAGCCTTCCCTCGGGTTTTTCCTCCAGAGTCTCCCGCAAGAAGCTTTGGATCGCCTCATATTCGGGAGGCCTTTTTTCTTCCTTTTGCTTTTTTTCTTTCTTCTTTGGTTCGGGAGTCACCTCTCCCTCCCCTTCTCTTTTTAATATGGCAAGAAACTGCCCCTCCCCCGAAAAAACATGGGGGTAGAAGCGGCGGGCCTTCTCCATACCGTCCCCGATACCGGGGCGGGAAACGCCCTTGACTGCCTCAGCGGCCTCTGACAGAGTAAATTCGGAGTGAGCGGAAAGAAAATCGGCTACGACCCCTTCATTTTCCTCCAAGGACCAGGTACAGGTAGAATACAGCACCACTCCGCCCGCCTTGACGGCACGGGAGGCACTTTCCAGAATCCTTCTCTGAAGGTGGGCAAGAGAGCGCACATTCTCCTCGCTCCAGCCACGAACGGCATCCTCATTCTTCCGCATCATTCCCTCGCCGGAGCAGGGCACATCGCAGATCACAAGGTCAAAGCGACGCTCCAATTCCCTCGGCAGAGAGGCGGCATCAAAGGAGGTGACAACACTACGCTTTTCCGAGAGCCGTTCCACATTCTGCATCAGAACCCGCAAGCGGGCCGGGACAGGCTCATTGGAAAACAAAACGCCGTCGGGGGATAAAAGATAAGAAGCGGCCTGGAGGCTCTTGCCACCGGGAGCGGCGCACAGATCAAGAATGGCTCCGTACCGTTTCTTCTCCAAGGCAAATACGGGGGCCATGGCCGCAGGCTCCTGTACATACAGCGTCCCGTCGTGATGCAGAGGATGGCTACCGATATGATCAAAAGAAAATTGATAGGAGCACTCGCCGAAGGGAATCTCACTCAAATTCCCCTCTCCCAGCGCCTCACGAAGCTCATTTGCACTTACCAAGTCGGAGGCCAAGCGGT
>JAZNGR010000161.1:0-1792 GCA_045576575.1 Eubacteriales bacterium | reverse complement strand
CGAGCCTGAAACATATACCACGTAAGCAGATCCGCTTTCAGCAGAATATGTCTGTGCAGAGCATGAACCATCGGGAAGGTCGATTTTTACTCCAAAAACATCATCAATGGCGGTTGCGATCTCGTTCTTATCCGTCGATGTCGGCATAGCCTTCACTTTTTCATTGAACTTATCAAGTTTTGCCGATCCGTCCTCACCGCCCTGTGTTCCGGGGTTATCCTCGCCGCCTTGTGTGCCTCCCTGTGATGTTCCGGGATCACGGTTTAAGGGATCATCCCCATTGGGATCATCGTTGTTATTACAAGCTGCAAGCGCAAATACCATCATAAGCGCAAGCAGTAAAGCTATAAGTTTTTTCATAATCATTCCTCCGTTATCTTCCAAAATTGATTTCCATAGAAACCTCGCCGTCAAGCGGATCCCACACTGTGCCAATATTCATATCAAGATCGCCGGTACTTTGAGCCCAAGTGTCAGGCCCTGTTCCCGCAGATCCCATTATTGTGGGAAATGTATGGTATCCTTCAAAATACACCGTATTTACATTGCTCGAGGTTAAATTCGCTCCATAGATAAGGGTATTAGAGCCGTCCGTATAGCCGGAGTACGAACTTTCTGCTTTACGGCTAAAAGAAAAGTCAATGGTATCTGCACCGTTAAACGAGCCAAACACAGCAGGCTCATATATGCCGCTTGATTCACCGGGTATATACAAATTAAAATCTCCGCTGATCGTGCGTTCCAGCTTTGTGGTCTGCTGCGGTGTGTCGGTGAGCTTGTCGCCTGATTTTAACACTCTCATAATGCTCGGCCACTCGGTGGTGTTTTGAACCCAATTTCTATCAAAGGTTTCAGCCATATCAAGAGCTTTCATCGAGAGCGTCAGCGTTCCTTCGTAATTGCCTGTAACACCGTCGCCCGCACCGCTGATTCCTTTGACCAGCTCGCCCGATAACGTCCATTCGGACATTAAACCGCTGATACCCCAAAATGTAAACGTATCGGTAGCGGTTGCCTTGTCAAATCGGATCACCCAACCGCCAAGTTCTTTTTCCTTTTCCTCAATACGATTGTTACATTCCTGATAAAACGCCTCCAACATGACCATCTTCTCCGTACCCAAGGTCACGGTATATTTGATGTCCTCATATTTGGTAAGCGCGTCCAGACCGATCTCGGTTAAGTCGGGAAGAATGAACAATAACTTAAATGCGAATTTTCCCGCACCCTTGAGAACGAGCGTACCGCCGTCGGTAAGCACGTCCTCCAGCTTTTCCTTTGCGGCATCGGTGACCTGTGAGGTGGCAATATCTTTTGCAATCTTTTCGGGATCTTTTCCCGAACCCATAAAGTAGTTGTAAATTTCGAGAAGATCGGAAACACCTACCAATTTAGCGGCGGCGTTGATCACGTCGCCCGTGCCGAAGCCTTGAATGTTCTGTGCTTTGTCGATTAAGGATTCGGCATTGATCAGCATACCGCTTGTGATCTTCATATCGTTCATTGCCTGACGGATGATCTTATCTCGTTCTTCGTCGTTCAAAGAGCCGTTGGTCAGCTCTCCGTGGAATTGCAGATCGCCAAGTGTCAAAATGACCTCTTTGCCACCCGCCGTGCCTTTGATTCGGTCATAGTTCACACCCTCGATACTTCCGGCTGCCGAGGCACTGATAGGAAACACCGTACAGAGCAGCATCACTGCGCACAAGATCGCAAGTAATCGTTTTGTCATCCTTCACCACCTCCCAACTGTGAAAATATTTGATACAGGCTATTCAGCCCTTCATCCTCG